>JAHDSP010000044.1 GCA_018432645.1 Bacteroidales bacterium
CTATTAGAGGGGAATACAGTGCGGTTCCCCTTCTCCGAAGGGGTGTCAGGCAAAGCCTGACAGGGTAGTTATAAACTACGCAATCACCTCTTGGGGTTTACAAACTCGCAAGCTTTAGCTTGCTCAAACAGTGTAAACCCTTCTGCCCAACACGGCTTGCTTGTTTTATTGCAAATCATTTCCCAATGCGGATGTGACATATCGTTTTTTTAAATATAAAACTACTATTTAGTCATCCCTTAAAAAAGTCTGAATATAAGATTTCACAGATTAACAAATAAGAAATTCACCCCGTGAGATATAGAGTAAAAGAAACATTAAAAGTAGGATAATTCGTTATCTCATAGGGTAAATCCCAAAAATCCTTTAACCTCACATATCATGGTTCAGACAATTTATTTAATTTTTTCTCTTTGTTCTTTGTGCCTTCTTTGAGAACTTTGTGATTAATATTTAACTGTCTAATAATAAATAAAATTCACTTTTATAAAAATTACTATTTTTTAATCTCTACCCATACAAAACGTTATAGAACCATAGATTTTTTAAGAGTGTAATTTGATTTTTAATAAAAAACTACTAAATATTTTATAATTTTACAAATAAATTTCATAAAATGCAAAAATTAATATTCTGCATTTTACTTTTAAATTCAATTATTTTATACTCTCAAGTGAGAAGTTATACAAATGAATTCCTATATCTAGGAGTAGATGCTAGATCAATGGCTATGAGTAATGCTGTCCTCTCAAGTACCTATAATGCTAATGCTGGTTATTGGAATCCTGCACTTCTCGTATTTACTCCGAATTATCCACAATTTAGTCTAATGCATGCGGAGTATTTTGCTGGTATAGCAAATTATAATTCTTTTGCTATCAGTTTTCACAAAAAAGATAGTATAGCTTTTGCTTTTTCTTATTTACGTTTTGCAGTAGATGATATCCCCAATACGACTCAATTAATTGACAATAATGGTCAAGTACATTATGACAAAATAACTTCTTTCACAGCAGCAGATAATGCTTTTTTATTTAGCATTGGCAAAAAAATAAATCATAAAATACAAATCGGTGGTACAGTAAAAATCATTAGAAGGGTTATAGGTGATTTCGCTGGAGCATGGGGCTTTGGTCTAGACATCGGAGCTTCTTTTATGAGTGATAGATGGAGAGCAGGCATAGTAGCTAGAGATATCACATCTACACCTACTTTTTGGTCTTTTTCGCTCAATGACGCTATGAAAGAAGTATTTACACTCACGGGTAATGAAATTCCAAGCAATAGCATAGAAATAGGTGTTCCTAGACTGGCCACTAGCATTTGTTATGTACAACCATTATTAAATAATTTTTCTTTGCAACCTGAGCTAGCTTTGATATTCACTTTTGATGGACAAAGAAATACACTGATAAATAATAAAATATTTAGCATAGAACCTTCTCTAGGATTGGAAATTGCTTTTAAACAAATGATATTTCTCAGAGCAGGAATAGGAAATTTTCAACAAGAAACTTTTCCTAATGGCAAAAAATGGACTATGCAACCTAATATTGGTATCGGGATTGCTATTAAAGATATATTACAACTAGATTATGCTTATACAGATATAGGAGATAATAGCATCGCATTATATTCTAACGTCATTTCATTAATTTATCACATTAAAAATCACAATCAGACTTCATTATGAAATTTTTCAAGTTTTTTATATTCTTATTACTTATCAATAGCTTTACAAATATATTAGCTCAACCTTTTGGTAATGAATGGATTAACTATCAGAGATATTACTATAAAATAAAAATTACTAATGAAGGCATATATAGGATTAATTATAATACTCTTATTTCTGCTGGTATACCTATTAATACTATTGACCCCAGGTTAATACAAATTTTTCATAATGGAGAGGAACAATATATCTACATTCATGGCGAAAATGATGGATTATTTGATAGCAATGACTTTATAGAATTTTATGCTAAAGGTAATGATGGTAAAATAGATAAATATTTATATAAAAATCCCAATAATCAAACAAATGACAATTACAGCTTGATCAATGACACTGCTACATATTTTCTCACATGGAATACCTCACTTAATAATAAACGTCTTTCTTCTTATAAAAACACTAATTACGCTTCATATCAAGCAGAATCATATATTTTTTATGATAATAGAATCGATTATACTAGCTATTATTATCCTGGTGCTACAGATGATGCTGGATTATCAGACTTCGATTATACTCAAGCAGAAGGGTGGTTCGATGCTACCATGAGTATTAATAGTTCTCAACCAGGTGTACCCCAGAATTATTCTAAGCAAATTCAAACCATCCTTCCATATAATTCTGGACCACAATCGAGTATTAAAATAATGATTACTGGGCAATCTAATTATCTTGGTTATCCACATCATTTAAAAGTTAATTTCCTTTCTACTACTATTGATACCATATTTACTGGCTACAAAAATATTCTTATCGAAACTAATTTCTCTTCTACGTCTCTATCTAATAATTTGAATATTAATTTCACACTACTTAGTGATCTCGGTGCTCCTGTTGATAGAATAGCTCTATCATATATAGATATTTCATATCCTAGATTGCCTAATTTTAATAATTCTTATATTTTAAAATATAAACTAAAAGATAATGGGCAATCAGTGAGATACATACATTTCACAAATGTGGCTGGTAATAATAATGATACTCTCATCACATATGATATTATCAATAATAAAAGAATTTTTTCCACAAAAAATAATAATAGTGTAGATATATGCATTGCGATGAATGGTAATGATGCTGAATTAATTAGCTCTACAGAGAGCAAAATAAATACTATTTCTCAACTAATTCCTGTTAATGGCACGGGTAAATTTACAAACTTTCAATCACTAGGGCTCAATAGTGCCGATTATATTATTATCACTCATACCAGTTTAATTAATAGTGCAAATAATTATGCTAATTATAGGGCGATAACTGGTTATTTCCCAATTGTCGTAAATGTTAATGAATTGTATGATCAATTCGCATATGGTATAGGAAAGCACCCATTAGGTATTCGTAATTTTCTGAGATATACCTTAGCAAACACAGATGTAGAAATAAAAGGAGTATTTTTGATTGGAAAACCATACAAGGCTGGTGAGGGGACTAGCTATCGTAATAATGCAACTATTTATGCACAAACATTAGTGCCATCTATGGGCAATCCACCTTCAGATCAATTATTTCTATCAGGTATAATTGATACATTATATCAACCTGCTATACCTATTGGCCGCTTGGCTGCTCGTACTTCTAATGATGTAGATGCATATCTGCAAAAAGTCATTGATTTCGAAAATGAAATGAAGCTACCGTATAATGCTAATCTACCAATGGACCAACAATGGAGAAAAAAAATCTTACATTTTGCTGGTGGTTCAGATATAAACCAAATGAATCAATTTTTAACTTATTTGAACCAATATAAAACAATGATTGAAAATCCTTATTTCGGTGGCAATGTATGGACCTTTACTAAAAATACTAGCGACCCAATAATTCAAAGTTTAAGCGATAGCATTAGGTTTCTAGTAGATCACGGAGTAATAATGATGACATTTTTTGGCCACGCTGCTGGTCAAGGTTTTGATATCAGCATAGATGATCCTACTGCATATAATAACTATAAACGCTATCCTTTTATTTTAGCCAATTCATGCTTCGTAGGTGATTTATTTCAATTATCTGCTTCTGCTAGTGAACAATTTGTTTTAATTCCTAATAAAGGAATGATTGGTTTTTTAGGCACTAACACTGCTTCTTACGCTTCATATTTACATCTTTTTAGCAATAAATTTATCAATCATTTATCTTATGAATCATATGGCAAATCTATTGGCGAAATAATGAAAAACACTATAAAAGATATTCAAGCTCCTAATGATTTTTATAGAAAAATTATTTGCTATGATTTTATCCTACATTGTGATCCAGCTATCAGATTAGGAATTGATAGTTTGCCTGATTACATGGTTAATAATCAAAGGGTTTTTACTCAACCAAGTATTATAAGTAATGAAATAGATTCATTCAAATTATTCGTTGTCGCACATAATTTGGGCAAAGCTATCAATGATTCTATTTTTATAGAAATTATAAGAGATTTTCCTGATAATACAAGTGAAAATTATATAAAAAGAATAGCAGCTCCTTACTATCAAGACACTGTCATATTCACTATACCTACCAAAGCTATTAAAAGTATAGGTATGAATAAATTTAAAATTACGATAGACGCATACAATACTGTTATAGAAAATAATGAAAATAATAATACAACAGAGTATATACTTTGGATTAACTCATATGATGCTGTGCCTATCTATCCATACGAATTTGCAGTAATTCCAGATACTTTTGTTACGTTGATAGCTTCTTCTGGCAATCCTTTTCCAACATTGAATAAATATATTTTCGAGATAGACACTACAATATATTTTAATAGCCCATTTAAACTACAAAGTCCTATAATAGAACAATCTGGAGGAATTATACAATGGCAATTACCATTTGATATGTTACTATTGCCAGACAGTACAGTTTATTATTGGAGAGTGAAAACGATATCATCATCCTATTGGAGAAATAGCTCTTTTCAATTCATCAAAAATAGAAGAGGATGGGGACAAGCGCATTTCTTTCAATTCGAAAATAACGATTACGTTTATATGACTACTCATAGACCTACTAGAAGCTTTAACTACATAAACACAATAGTAAATATAGCAGCTAAAACTGGCTATTATCCTTATATTCCTTGGCATGAGGAATGGTATAAAATCAATAATGCACTAATAGGACAATGGTCATGTACAAATAATGGTGGTCATGGTATGAAATTCGCCGTTTTTGATACTATTTCTGTAAATCCTTGGCCTAATACTGACCCAGATCATGATGGTCTCGGTCCATATGAAGCACTTAATTGTAGAGATTATGTTTATTATGATTTTGATTTTTTCACTACTGATAGCATATGGCACCAAAGAATGGTAAATTTCATTAATGCTGTTCCAGATGGATACTATATTTTATCTTTTAGTCATAGAAATCACAATGCTCAAAATTACCCAGAAAATCTCTATCAAGCTTTTGAGAGCTTCGGTTCTGCTATGATACGTTCTATACCTAATGATCATCCATATATTATTTTTGGCAGAAAAGGATATCCTATCGGCACTGCTGATGAAACGATAGGTTCAGATATTACTAGCATCATCACTGATTCGTGGAATATAGCTACTAAATGGGAGGAAGGTTCTATGCTATCACCATTAATTGGTCCAGCCCAAGAGTGGAATAGTATTCACTGGCGAGTACGTAGCTTAGAGAATGGTCCCTTAATTGATACTGTGAGATTATTTGTATTAGGTGTGAAAGAAAATGGTACTATAGATACTTTAATTTCAAATATTAGACCAATTGCAGATTCATTAGATATCTATAATCTAGAACAGCAGATTTCTGCAGATACTTATCCATATTTGAAATTACTTATGAAATCTAAAGATGATGCTCTGCATACAGCTCCTCAACCTATACGTTGGCAAGTTTTATATACACCAGTCCCAGAAACTGCAATACTTAATTTTACTCAAAATTATTCTTTTTATAAAGATACTTTGCAAGAGGGAGAAATAGGAAAATTAAAAATATCGACTAAAAATATAAGCTCTCAAGATTTCCAAGATTCTCTATGGGTGAAATATTGGATTAAAACTAATACCAATGAAATATTAAATTTAGATTTGAGAAAAACTCGCCTACATCCTGCTAAAGATATTTTAACGGATAGTATAAATTTTCAAACTATTGGTCTAAATGGTATCAATCAATTATGGGTAGAGTTTAATCCTATTAATCCTCTCACAAATAATTATTTCGAACTAGAGCAAACACACATTAATAATATTGCTAATATACCGTTTTTTGTTAGCAAAGACAAAATAAATCCTTTATTAGACGTTACTTTTGATGGAGTGCACATCTTAGATGGTGATATTGTAAGTGCAGAACCACATATTAAAATTACTGTAAGAGATGAAAATAAATTCCTAAAATTAGATGATACCAGTGCTATTACTGTTTTCTTAAAAAGGCCTAATGCTACAGAATATGAAAGAATTTATTTTGTAGAATCTAATGTATATAAATTGCTGTTCACCCCTGCTAATGACCCAAATACTAATGTATGCTATGTAGATTGGTATGCTAAATTTAATAAAGATGGAGTATATGAATTACGTGTACAAGCTAGAGATCGCAGTAATAATCTAAGTGGCAGCACTGACTATACAATAAAATTCGAAATTATACAAAAACCTGCTATTACTTATTTAACAAATTGGCCTAATCCATTTAGCACTCAAACACATTTTGTCTTTACTCTCACTGGCAGTAAAGTTCCCGAATATTTTACTATTCAAATAATGACAATTTCTGGTAAAATTGTAAAAGAAATCACAAGAGATGAATTAGGTCATTTACATATTGGTAGAAATATAACAAGCTATGCTTGGGATGGTAGAGATATGTATGGCAATTTGTTAGCAAACGGTGTATATCTTTATCGAGTAATAACACAATTAAATGGAGAATCTATAGAACATATACAAACAGATTTAGATCAATATTTTACAAAAGGATTTGGTAAAATGGTAATAATCAGATAAATGCGAAAATTTATAATTATTAATAGTATCAGCTAATAATGGCGTAATTTTATGAAAAACACAATAAAATGAAAAGTTTAAAAATTTTTTTTATAATTTTAAATATTCTTATATGTAATAGTATTTATTCACAAGATTTTAATAATACTAATAAAAAAGTAGATACATTAAAAATTAAAAATATCTCAAAAAAGTTAAGAGAATCCTATATTTTACCTTCAGAGGTTTATGAGGTTTATGGTATATATGAAAAAAAACAATTTTTTGAAGGATTTCCAGATTCATTTGAATTATTTGAACAAATTTATGGTTATAGACCACCTATAGATACACTTTACACATTGTATTTTGAAAGCTATAACCATCTTAATTTATTTTGTGAATTAAGAAATGTAATAAATAAGGAAGATTATTATAAAAAAATTATTAAACTTGGAATAGGTGGTTATTGGGATGCAGATGCTATTAATTATTTACAACATTGTATAGATATATGTATAAATGAAAATTTGCCTTTGACAATAAAAACTCTAAAATCATTTACAGATGATGAAATAGAGAGTTTTTGGTATTTTATATTTGATGGCCCATTAAGAACGAAAAGATTGCCTGTTGATATTGAGGACATAAAAATAATTGATGAACATATAGCAGATTTAGCAAAAAGAGCATTAGAAAAAGCAAAGAAAAATGATGAAAATTGTGGTTATTAAGTTTAAGTATTAATAATTTTTTTTTAATTTTAAAATGATTTCCCAGCACTTCCAAAACTTACACTACGGCGAGCTATTTGTTTCTAATTAAAACTACTAGTTTGCTTTAAACATATCCTTAGATGTGTTTAATCATTTCCTCAGTTAAAACTTCTCTTTTATTACTTTTCTTTTTGTGGATAAAAAAGAAAAGTAAATTAAATAAATAATTATTTCAAAAATGTTTAAATTAGATAATGATATTTTAATTTAAAAATATTTTGATTAATGATTCTATAATTCTAAATTATAAAGATAATAAATAAAAAATAAATTTTCAAAAATAATTTCTAAATACTATTGATTAATAAAGGATTTAACTATTTAAAAATTATTAATCAGATATCATTACTTAATTTAAACAAATAAATTATATTTTGTAAATTGCTCAATAATAATTAGATAGAAAATATTTTAAAAGTTTTCATAAATTCCCCTTTTGATTAACAAATGCAATTCTTCAAAAGATGGACATTATTTGACTATATAAGAACTCTCTCTAGTTACTTTTCTTTTTGAGGACAACAAAGAAAAGAATAAATTAAGTAGAAATTTATTCAAAATCATTTATACTTCTAAAAAATATATTTATTCATCGAGAATCTATCAGAGTAATAAGTTATTTATTAATTAAATGGCTAATTTAAATTTTTTATCAGTCTATATTATAAAAATTTTTGTACCATTTAATAAATTCTTTAATGCCATCTTGTACTTTAGTCATAGGTTTATAATCAAAATCTCTCACTAAATCAGAAACATCTGCTTCAGTGTATGGCACATCACCTGGTTGCATAGGTAGAAATTCCTTAATGGCTTTTTTGCCTAATTCATTTTCTATAGCTTCTATATAGTCTAATAACTTTACTGGACAAGAATTGCCAATATTATATACCTTGTATGGAGCAATATTACTACTTGATGGATCTGGATTAGCATCCATAGTCGGCTTAGCTGGTTTATCTATGACTTTAACTACTCCCTCAATTATATCATCGATAAAAGTAAAATCTCTAGTCATATTGCCATAATTAAATACTTGGATAGGCTTATTCTCTAATATAGATTTTGTAAATAAAAATAATGCCATATCTGGTCTTCCCCACGGCCCATAAACAGTGAAAAACCTCAAGCCTGTAGTAGGAATATTAAATAAATGACTATAAACGTGCGCCATCAATTCATTGCTTTTTTTAGTAGCAGCATATAAACTAATAGGATGATCTACACTGTCTGCTGTGCTCAGAGGCATTTTGGTATTGCCACCATATACACTAGATGAGCTTGCATATACTAAATGTTTAATATTATTATCGCGAGCAGCCTCTAGAATATTTAGAAACCCAACAATATTGCTGTCTATATAGGCATAGGGATTTTCTAAACTGTATCTCACACCAGCTTGAGCTGCTAAATGGCAAATGTTATCAAACTGTTCGTTAAGTACAAGATTTTGGATAGCTTCTTTGTCTTCCAAATTCATTCTTATAAAATTATAATTAGGATATTTATTACTAGTAATACGTTTGTTCCAACTCACTGCATCTTTATCAATGCCCGTTTCAGCTAATCGAGCATATTTTAAATCAACATCATAATAGTTATTAATGTTATCTATGCCTACCACTACATCGCCTCTTTCTAATAATTTTTTTGTCAAATGAAATCCAATAAATCCAGCACTGCCACTAACAAGTATTTTCATAAAAAGATTATTTATAAATTAGTAAAATTATCAAAATAATGACAATGAATCATCAATTCCTTTATTTTTAATGTTTAAATGTTCATAAGCTAATTTTGTAGCTTCACGGCCACGTGGTGTACGCTTTAGGTAACCTTGTTGTATTAGAAAAGGCTCATAAACTTCCTCAATAGTACCAGGATCTTCACTCACAGCAGTAGCGATGGTATTTAAACCGACAGGACCGCCATTAAATTTTTCAATAATAGTTGATAAAATTTTAATATCCATTTCATCTAGCCCATGAGAATCGATGTTAAGAGCATTGAGAGCATAAAGAGTAATTTGCTTTTCTATAACTCCAGAGCCTTTTATTTGTGCAAAATCTCTAACTCTACGCAATAATAAATTTGCTATACGAGGAGTTCCTCTACTACGGCGAGCTATTTCCTCTGCTGCATTCATGTCTATCTCTACATTTAATATTTTAGCAGATCTGAGTACTATCTGTAGTAAAACATCAGAAGTATAGTAATCTAATCTAGAACTTATACCAAATCTAGACCTCAAAGGAGATGTCAATAATCCAGACCTGGTAGTAGCACCAATGAGAGTAAATGGATTTAATTTAATTTGAATAGATTTAGCATTGGGGCCAGACTCTATGAGAATGTCTATTTTATAATCCTCCATAGCAGAGTACAAATATTCCTCTACTACTGAACTGAGGCGGTGTATCTCATCAATAAATAATACATCAAATGGTTTCATAGAAGTTAACAAACCAGCTAAATCTCCAGGCTTCTCTAGTACTGGTCCAGAAGTTACTTTAATATCTACACCTAATTCATTTGCGATAATATATGAAAGAGTAGTTTTTCCTAAACCTGGGGGTCCATGTAGCAAAACATGATCTAAAGCCTCATGACGAGCTTTAGCAGCTTTCACAAAAATTCGTAAGTTTTCTACTATCTGCTGTTGCCCAAAAAATTCACCAAAATCTTTTGGCCTTATCAAGCTCTCATATTCACGATCCTTTTCACTTAATTTCTCTTTATCTAAATTTAATGCTTCATTCCTAATCATAGTAGAATGATATGTTTTTACAAAGTTACTAAACTTTATTGAATATATTTAATTCACATGAGTTATACAAATTAATGCTGTACTACAATTTTATTAATGTATTTACTTTCATTAATAAATAATTGTAAATAATAAATACCATCAACTAGATTAGATACATCTATATAAAAATTATTTTGTGAATTTAGAAATATATTTGTAGGGATTATTCTCCCAGTGATGTCGAATAATGATAATCCCTTTAAGCTCATATCGTCATTTAATTCGATATTTACTCTATCACTAGTAGGATTAGGAAAAATATTTATCACTTGATCTGAGATCTCTGCTATATTTTGGCAATCATCTACAAAGGCTACAATAGGGACTTTGCTACTAGAACAATCTGGAATTTTGATTTCCCAATCATAAAAATAGTAATAATATCCTGGATCTGAAGCCGAACTGCCAGTGATAGATAAAACATTATTTATTTGATAAGGATAATTACTGCCACTACTGTTTCTCCATAGATTAGGTGAACCTGGTCCCCATAGTTTTAGATTATTAGCAATAGGTAAATTAAATCCTAAGTTAATGCGAGAGATGCCATTGGGGATATTTACAGTTTTATCAGCAATAGTATTACCTTGATAATCTGTTAATTCTATATATCTATTACCTGCTCCCTGAGCATTTACCTCTACAGAAACTAAGATAGAATTAGTATAACTATTAAAAATCAAATAATGTTGATTAGTATTTGTAAAATAACCGCCATTACTAGAGCTGCGAGTATCACCAACATTGTAAGTAGCTGATGTGAAATAATCCTGCACCCAATAAGTAGTTGTCTGCTGTAAAGCTGGAGTATTGAATGACTGACCACTATTAAACCAAGATAAATCTGTTGAAGAATAATACCATAAAACTTCTCCATTGCCATAAGCAAATAAATTAGCTGTTTCATTTGGACAAATTGTGTCTCCGATGACTGTAGGAGGTTGTGGTCTATTGATATTAACGATGTTTGTTTTAGTAATACTATGACTACCATAACCATTGCTAGTACTTAAAGATACTGTATAAACCCCATTAAAATTGTAAATGTGGGAAGGTGATTGTAGATTTGATGTATTGCCATCGCCAAAGTCCCAAGACCAACTAGTAGGATTATGAAATGACTTATCTATAAATTGAACAAATCCATTACATGGATTTATAGAATCTATTTGAAAATCTGATAATGGAGCCACATTTGTAGCATTACAAATCCACACTGCTTCGAAACCACTCAAATTAAGAGCCTGATCAGAATGTAATTTTAAAGTCAATGCATTACCAGAAGATATTATAGTATCTGGAGCACCTGTAGTATTGCAATATCTACCAAGAGAAGGGCTACTAGTACTAGGTCCATCAAATATTTCTAAATAATCATAATCGCAACTATAACCACTACCAGGTTCTATATCGAAAGAATTAAAAAAAAGCATAATTGAAGTTGCACCAGTAGGGCTAATAGTGATAATAGCATCCGACATATCATCATAGTTGCCATTAGGACCACCACCATCATACAAAATCCCATTACAATTGGTAATAGTACCACCACTACCATCGAGTGGCATTTCAACATAACACATATTATTGGGATCTATTGAAATGTAATTTGTCATAGTTAAAGTATCTATACCACAACTACCGCCATCAGCTATAAGTGTAACAGAATAATTGCCATAGCTGTTATAAGTGTGAGAAGGATTTTGTAAAGTGCTAGTACTGCCATCACCAAAATTCCAATAATATGAAGCTGCATTATTAGATAAATTACTAAAATGTACAGTTAATGGAGCTTGACAATCTTGAGTAATAGACGCTGAGAAATTAGCTGATACACCTGGCTGATATTGATCGCCTACACCTATAGCATACATAGCATTAGTAACAGCCTCTACCTCAGCAGAACAAGGTCCATATAAGTCTGTAGCTGTCAAAATTGTAAAAAAACGAGCATCTGCATAAGTAGCTGAAGGAGGCAAATAGTTTACTAAAGTATAATAAGCTATCTTAGCAGCTTTGTCTATTCCAATACCAGTAACTGAATAGTTATTACCAATATCATTAGTTCCAGTTTTTCCATTTACTAAAATATAAAACCAATGACTAAAAACCGTACTGTTATTATGCACTTCTTCACTAGGATCCCAATAATCACCGTAATAAGTGTCAGGATTGTGATATGCATTAGGATTAGCAAGTGATCTGAAAGCAGAACCTATATCTTCACCTATTGTCCAATTAGCATCAGTAGGTTTAGCATAAAACTCTACAACTGTGCCAAAAATATCACTAAAACCTTCATTTAATGCACCAGATTCATTAGCATAGACTAATCCTGCTGTAAATTCTGTAAGGCCATGTGTGATTTCATGAGCAGTAATGTCAACAGTTGTCAATGGAGAATATGTTGCATCTCCATCACCATATGTCATTCTAGCGCCATCCCAAAAGGCATTAACATTATTAGATAAGCCAAATGCAGTGAGGTCTGCATGCACGTAATTATATAAAGCAAAACCATTATTATCTATGCTGTTTCTATTGAATGTATTATAAAAATAATCATAATATTTCTCAGAAGCCCAGTGTGCATCAGTAGCAACTTCATCTTGTTGTGCATTTACATTATTCCAATAATTATCATCATCAGTAAAATCGACAGCACTATAATAATCACTGCCTAGTTGCATATTATAAGTGAAAATACCATTACCTCTGTCAGACTCCCTTAATCTATAATATCCATTGTATGAATCTGTAGTTATAGTTTGAGTGCCACTATATTTTGTTACAGCTGTCCCTTGCACATCTGCATTTTGTATTTTATTGATAATATCTATAATTTCTCCAGTATTAGCATCTATATAATAATCTTTTTTAGCAAGGGGCTTTTTAGAATAAATAGTTAACTTGTATGCTAAGCTTTCTCGATCACTAGTCTTATAAATCACTAAATGTGGTTGAGGAGTATAAGTAGCATTTTGATCTTTATTGATAATTTTTAAATATGCCTCCTCAGCGCTATCCTGCCACATATATAGATCTGCTTTATGTACATCTAGAGCTATCTTAACTGCCATATCACCACTAATCGATGGGGTAGAAATAGGATGGATGTTTGTCCAAATGGTTCCACTGAAAGAATTTATTTTCCCATTTTTCACATGCAATTTAAAAATAGCCCATTCAATAGGGATAGTATCATAATATTCTTGATAGATATAATGCTCAAATCCTATTAAATCTTTATCTACATTTAATAATTTAAAATTTATTTTAAAAGTTTTTTGCCACTCAGAGAGGAGCTGATCAATAGTTTTATCTAAACTACTATTAAATTTAATGTAAGAAGGGAATGTTTTATTATCATTATAATAAATGTGATCAGCACCATTTTTTATTTTAGCTGCTTCAGCATTATTATATTCTTGCGAATAGATAATAATGTAAATCATACAACATAAAAGTGTTAAAATTGTTTTTTTCATAATTTGAATGTTAAATTTATTTATAAAATTACTAAAAAATTTTAATTAATGATAAAAAATGAAAATTTTAAGAGAATATTTATAGAAAAGGTATTGAAAGAAAAATATTTAAATGTTATTGATTAAATATGTTTGAGACATCAAATCTCTGTACCGCTCCCACGCCCGCCTATCCGACGCCGCCAAATTCAATATCCTCCCTGTATCTTCTATAATCTTCTCTGCCAGATACTTCCCCTTAATAACAAACCACATTATGTAGTTTGTCAAATACTTTGTCGCCACTCCACGAAACTTATAATATATCCAGCCTACAAAATCTGTTATCTTCTCATGAACAGTTGATACACTATATATTCCGCTTTTCATCTTATTTTTGTTTGTAATTTCTTTGTGTTTGATATGCTCAGCATTTACTGTCTTAAAAGCATTCTTATTACTGCCACATACCACTGAATTATCAGAAATTCGTGATTTTAGGAAATCAGATATGTGTTCAGCTTGCACTCGTTTATCTTCTTCTAATTTTTTAAACAAAATATTTCCACTTCTATCAGTGGCAGCTAATACTGCTACTTTTTTTGGCTTCTTTTTCGTTAGATTTTTTATATCTTTCTTTTCACGTTTCTTTTTGCCTTTCTCTGAATAATTCATTAGCAATTCCTCTAATTCTACTATGCCAAAAAAATTTACATTATCTTCAAAAGATTGCATAGCACACAAGATTCTGTGTCTCCAAAAGAAACTCGTTGTTAAACTTATATGAACAATTCTAGCACACTCTCTCAAGCTCATACCAGCAGACATACATTTGATATATTCGAGCATTTTGCCTTTTTCATGAACACCGTACATAAAGGTA
>JAHDSP010000042.1 GCA_018432645.1 Bacteroidales bacterium
CCCTCAAAATACAAGGTTTATCATATGGGAATAGTGGCGTCAAATTAGATACTGTAGAGCGATTAATATATTTTTTAAATAATGAAATACATCCTGTAGTATATGAACAAGGTTCACTAGGAGCATCTGGAGATTTAGCTCCTTTAGCACATTTATCATTACCATTGATAGGTAAAGGAGAAGTTATATATCGAGGTAAAAAAATCAGCACACAAGAGCTTTATAAATTATTAAATTTGTCACCAATAGAATTAGCTTCTAAAGAAGGTCTAGCACTACTAAATGGTACTCAGTTTATGTCGTCATATGCTAGTTATTTAGTTATAAAAATGAGAAATTTACTTGGATGGGCAGATATAATCGGAGCATTGTCATTAGATGCCTTTTATGGATTATCTGATCCCTTCTATGAAGGACTACATTTAGTGAGACCTCATCTTGGACAACAAAATACTGCTAAAAACATGCTCACATTATTAGAAGGCAGTGAAATACAACAAATTAGCAAAGAGCAAGTGCAGGATCCATACTCATTTCGTTGTATACCTCAGGTGCATGGTGCTATCAAAGATACTTACAGATATTTCAGAGATGTGATATCTACAGAGATACAAAGTGCGACAGACAATCCAACAATATTTCCTGATGAAAATAAAATATTGTCTGGTGGCAATTTTCATGGAGAACCACTCGCACTTGTATTAGATTTCATTGGCATTGCATTATCAGAATTAGCTAATATTTCCGAGAGACGTATATATCAATTAATTAGTGGCAAAAGGAATTTACCTTCTTTTCTAGTAGCCAATCCAGGTCTCAATTCAGGTTTTATGATACCACAATATACAGCTGCAGCTATTGTGAGTCAATGTAAACAGCTGGCTACACCATCTTCAGTGGATTCTATCGAATCTTCCCAAGGACAAGAAGACCACGTTAGTATGGGAGCAAATGCAGCTACTAAAGCTTTGAAAATTTATAATAATGTAGAAAAAGTCTTAGCTATAGAATTATTGAATGCCGCACAAGCTTTAGAACTTAGACGCCCTCACAAAACTTCTCCTATCTTAGAAAAAGTATTTTCTGCTTTTAGAGAAAATGTGGCTTTCATCAATGAAGATGCATTAATGCATGATTATATTGCCAAAAGCGTAAATTTTATAAAAAATAATAATTATAGTGAAATAATAGGTTGTGAAATGATAATCTAGTTAATAGAAGGGTGAGAGAGAGATAAAAGATTTGACGAAATAATTGGTAAAGGCGATGGGAAATATAATAATCTTTTCGAATTAATTGTTTAATTAATAACTAGAGAATTATTTATACATTCACAGAAAATTAAGAAAAGTCTCCGAGAAGGAAATGATGGATGCCTTTTGAAGAATTGCATTTGTTTAATCAAAGATGAAATATATGAGAACTTTTAAAAATTTTCTATCTATTTGTTATTAAACAATTTATAAAATAAAATAACTATTTGTTTAAATTAAGTAATGATATATATTTAGTAATTTTATCTATTTTAAATTGTTTATTTATGAAAATTTAATAGGAATATTTTCTAAAATTTTAATTTATAATCATTTTATTTATAAGCTCTAATTAGAAAAATATTAATAATAATTTATTAAAATTCATATATCATTATTTAATTTAAACATTTATTATATTGAATAATTTTTATTAATTTAAGCGTTATATTAATAACTAAATTATTACAGTTTAATTCACGATAATAACTATGTTTCATATGAGTATAATTTTTTAATAAATTTCAACTTAATTTACTTTTCATTGTCAACCACACAAAGAAAAGTAACAAAAGAAAGGTCCCCGCGGGGAAATGATTTGATAAAACTATTAATTTTAAAGGGAATTATTTTTTTAATTTTTTATTTTTGCAAAAAAATTAATGATATTATCATTTTTTGCAAGGATTTTGCAGCAACTTATTGGACATACTCCTCATTCATTACTTTTCATATGGGATTATTTTATCTTTTTCAATGCATATTATATACTTAGATATAGGATAAACATAGTTCGCAAAAATTTACATTTAGCTTTTCCTGATAAAGACGATAATTTTTATAAAAAAACAGAAAAAGAATTTTATCATAGTTTCGCTAGAATGATGATAGATATTGCTATTAATGGTGTTGTAAGTAAAAAAGAAAGATTAAAATATTTACAATTTGAAAATATCCAAAATATTAAAGATTATCTAGACACAGGACAAAATGTAATGATAGTTTTAGGACATTTAAATTCTTGGACTGCACAAATAATTTTATCTGAAATTATCGAAGCCCCAGTATATTTTGTATACAAACCATTATCCAATAAATATATAGATAAATGGTTAAGGCTTTGTCCTAGTGCTCCAAATACTAGTTTTATAGATAATCAATCTACTGCTAAAACAATGTTTAAAGTGTCTAAAGGAAATATTCCTTCAGCTTTTGTAATTATTGCTGATCAATCACCAGCTGCTAATTCAGGAATACACTGGGCTAATTTTTTTAATATTAATACACCATTCTATAGAGGAACAGAAGTTTTATCAACTAAATTTGAACTACCTGTTTTTTTTGCAGAAATCATAAGTAAAAAACCTTTTGAATATTTCACTAAATATCAATTAATATATGATGGAAAAGAAAAAATAAATGATGGTGAGCTAACACAGAGATTCGCAA
>JAHDSP010000143.1 GCA_018432645.1 Bacteroidales bacterium
ACCACCTTCTCCTTCTCAAACTCTTTTAAATAATTTTCGTTAGGGTTATTATCTAATTCAAGCCAATGATGTTGTCCAGTATAATCTTTATTTATATTTACTTTATTTTGTCTATTATATTTACATTGACCCCTATTTTTTAATTGTTCTTCATATTTTGTTAAATGTTGAACTATAGAAGGATATAAATGTGATTCTTTATAAAATCCAAATTTTGCAATTATCACCCATAGCCCAGCCCATTCATAATAATATCTTTTGATATCGCGTCCACGCAGTATAGGTTTGATGATATTTTCGGTGCGGCGACGCTCATCTTCATCTTTGCAATTATCTAAAATCTCCTGACGTTTTGTATTATCTATGATAAAAGCTTCGTTGAAACCAGTTTTTATTCCATAATAGATTTTTACGTCCCAATCTTTGAGAGGTTTACCTAGATTCTCGATTTTTTCTTTTAGCTTTTGCTCTGCTTCGCTACCTATGAACCATGCATCTTTTGTGAGTTTAGATAAAGTGACTGATTTCCCTTTTACTTGCTCGTCTATATCTAATGGTAGATTTTTTTCTTTAGTAATAGTGACAGCTTGGAGAAAATATTTATCTTTAATTTTTGATTTTTGCAACATCATTATACAGGTATCTACCGTAGCACTCTCAAAAATACCTGGCCCTAGATCTAATAGCAAAAGTGGGTTGTATTTGAGAAAGAAATTTCTCAATTTCTCACCATAGCCTGCACGCATCCATTTATTAGAACTAATATAGCATAGTATACCATTATCTTTTGATATTTGTATTCCTCTTTCATAAAATAGGCAATAAATATCACCAGTGCGGTCAAAAGTTTCATAATTCATGTTTTTGTATAGATCAGCATACTTCATCGTGTCATTGTAGGCTTTTTGTAGTTGTATATACGGTGGATTGCCAATCACTGCGTCGAAGCCTACATAATCTCCATCGTCATTGAGCACTTCGGGGAACTCGAAACGCCACTCGAAGGCATTTTTGTATATAGTTTTTTGCTTTTCGTCGTATATATTTTGCAATTCACTCACTTCTTTTATTAATTTATCGAGATTTTCTCTCCATGCTTTTACGTAAGATTCATCAAAATTGATATTAGTCTGGAGGCTCAGATTATTGAGTAGATCTTGTTTTTCTTTTAGTTTTTTGAAATCAGGATCTTGAGGATCGCTAATTTGGCTAAATTGTTCTTTTAGTTTCTCAATTTCATTTTTTAATTGATGTCTAGTATCCTTGTCAGTAGTACTTTTGTAGAGTATCACAATATCTTTATACTTATTTATGATTAATCTAATTTTTTTTCTATCAGCTGGTGTGAGGTTTTGAGTGTCATCTTTCAGATTAAATCTGCTAATAAGCGAGTCGCCACATTTTATATTAATATCAATATTTGGTAATGTCTCTAGCTCCTTGTAATCAGGAGCTTTGTAATAAGCATTTTTCAGTAGTTCTATCCATAGGCGTAGACGAGTTATCTGTACAGATTTAGGATTAATATCTACACCGAAGAGGCAGTTTTCTATGATTTTTTGTTTTTCTCTGAAAATAGTTTCTTGCACGCGCTGACTATCAGGATTATTAGGTATATATTGAAAAAATTCATTATCATAGCGGATTACCAGCTCATCATTTTCCACATTAATTTTACAATTTTTTAATATTTTGCCCGCCTCATCTACTAAAATACCTAATTCACTTTTGATAGCTATGATTTCATTTAATGCAGAGACGAGGAAATGACCAGAGCCTACGGCTGGATCGCATATTCTAACGCTGTCTACTATCTCATTTGCATCTTTAATATTTAGCGGTGTGATAGCATTATACAAGTCAGTGAAATCTCTGCATTGCCAACCTTTTTCGTTAAATTTTTCAATAATTGCTCTTCTGATAGTCTCGCGGCACATATACTCGGTTATGTATCCAGGAGTGAAATATGAGCCATCTTTGTAACCATTAATTTTTTCAAAAATTAATCCTAGAACAGCAGCATTTATGATATCTCTATTGTCACTTTGCACAGTTTTATTAACATCACTAGAGAAATCATAGGAATTAAGAAAACGAAATAGATAATTTAATGTCGATAGTTTACCTGTCAGTGGTCTACCATGATTATCTTTTAGTACAGTATATTTGTATAAAGGCAATTCTAATCTATCTTTTAG
>JAHDSP010000041.1 GCA_018432645.1 Bacteroidales bacterium
GAACTTTTTATTTTATGACATTATGTTACACTACTGGGTTAAAATTTTTGGTAATAGTGATATGTCAGTTAGATTATTATCATTACTGTTTGGGTTACTGGTAATCGCATTATCTTATAAAGTTTCTTTATTATTATCAAACAATAAAAAATTATCTCTTTTGATAGTTTTTTTAGTTGCTATACATCCTTTATTTATCGCTTATAGTCAAGAAGCTAGACCATATACTACTGCAACTTTTTTTAGCTTATTGAGTAGTTATTTCTTTTTTATGATTGTTTTTAAAAAAGATAAAAGAACCAAAATTTTTATTTTTTATTCTCTTTCTGTAGTTATTGCTATGTTATCTCACTATTTAACTTATACTATTTTCATTTCTCATGCTATTATTTTTATTTTATTTGCCCGTGATAGAGCTTCTTGGCAAAAATATTCATTAGCAGTTTTGTGTTCATTAGCATTATTTTCTATTTGGTTATATTTTGGTGGTTTTGAAGGATTGAAAAATCTAGCATCTAATGCTCCTTTATTTGAGGAAGGAGTAAAAAATTATGAATTAACTAAAACACCCTATTTTATGCCTGCCACCTTCAAAAATATTATTGCTGCATGTATTCAAGATTGGCTTTGTTTTTTTGGCATTGGATTGCAAAATTTTGGATTACAAATTAGATATATAGCCTTATTACTTATTATTCCATTTTGTTTAGTTATCTATTTGTTTAAAAAAATTAAAAATGACAGAAATACTAAACAAATAATAATTTCTCTTCTGATTTTAATTTTTACTCAAACTTTTTTAGCTATTACATTATCTATAAATTCTGGTAATATTTTATTATTCCAAAAATCGTATACAAATTTTGTGGTTCCTTATGCAATGATATTGCTGGGTTATTCATTATTTAATTTATTTGAGAATAATGATAAAAAATTGGTTCCTTATGGTGTAACAGTATTTTTTATTTCTATCATGTTAATTTCTTGTTTTCCAATTTATTTCAAAAATGAGAATTCTAAATTTCCTAAGCAAAACATTCATTATGAAATAGCTCAGAATATAAAATCTACATATAATAAAAATGATACTATTTTTATTAAATCTCCTTGTGATGCTAGATTAATAAATTTATATTTAGATAATGATAATGTATATATACAAAAAATTGATACTAATTTACCTTACCTGTATTTTATTAAAAAAAATTATTAAAAAATCTATCATCTATTAATGTATGAACTAATTAAATTTTTAAGATGAATAATCATTAATTTTATCAAAAAGTTAGTTTACATAGTAGGATTATATATATTATAAAATTTTTAATCTTGTAGAGTAAAAAAATTTTGCATATTATAAAAAATATGTAAATTTGCAATGTCAAAACCCTAAAATTAATTTATATGAAAGGAAAGTTTTTTTCTATTGTTTTATTAGCCATAGTATTGATATTCACTAGTTGTGATTTACAAAAAATGGCTAAAAAGTATGATACCGTTAAATATGAAACCAATCCACAAGTATTAGAAACACATGGTGGTAAAATCAATGTTTCTGTTAAAGGGAATATACCGCCTAAATATTTTGGTAAAAAAGTAGTGGTAGATTTCACTCCTGTGCTCAAATGGGACGGTGGCAGCTATACTTGTAAATCTATTAAGATAGGTGGCGAAAAGGCAGAAAGTGGAGATAGTAAAATTACAAAAAAAGCTGGTGGTAGTTTTACATGGTCAGATGTAATACCTTATCAACCAGAAATGAATGTCTCGGAGCTAGTAGTAAATGCTAAAGCTACTAAAGGCAAAAAAACTGTAGATTTAGGTGAAGTGAAATTAGCTGATGGTGTAATCTATACATCTACTCGCATAGGTAGAGATCAGGATCTCTCATTAGCTGAACATGGCTATAAAAAAGAAGTTATTATATCTAAAAATGCAAATTTATATTTTGATTATAATAGCTCTAAACTTTCTGAAAATCAAAAACTAAATAAACTAGATGAAAATAAAAAAGCAATACAAGATTTGAAAGATTTCATTAATCTTAATTGGAAAATCAAAAGTATAGATATTAATGCTTGGGCTTCTCCAGAAGGTGAAGAGCAATATAATGCTAATCTATCAAATGATAGAGCTGCTGCTGCTAAAAAATATATTGAGAGCTATATTGAGAAACTAGATAAAGATATTGCTAAATCTCAAAAGAAAAAATATGCAGAAGTAAAACGTGAAGCTCCTCTGACAATAAATGGTAAAGGTGAAGATTTCGATGGATTTATGCAAGCTATTGAAAAATCTAATCTTCCAGAAAAACAAGCTATCATTAACGTTATTAAATCTCAAACTGATAAAGCAAAAAGAGAAAGAGAAATTAAAAATATGAGTGTAGTATATGCTGAAGTAGAAGCTATACTAGAACCTCTTCGTCGTGCTGAAATAGTAGTTTCATGTTTCGAACCTAAACGCACCGATGATGACATCGCTAGACTAAGCCTCACTGCTCCTGATAGTCTAAAAGCTGAAGAATTATTGTATGCTGCTACTCTAACTGAAGATATAGATAATAAGCTAAAAATATATAAATCTGGTACTCAAATTTATCCATCCGATTGGAAATTTTGGAATAATACTGGATATATTCTCTTATCACAAAATCAACTAGCTGAGGCTACTCCATTTATAGAAAAAGCTAATACTTTATCTCCAAATAATCCTGTAGTATTAAATAATTTAGGTGTTATAGCTACATGGAACAAACAATATGATAAAGCAAAAGAATACTATGAACAAGCTAAAGCAGGTGTAGATGTTAACTATAATTTAGGTACATTAAAAATTGTAGAAGGCGACTATGCTGGTGCATTGAAACTATTTACTGGTAAATCTTGTAGATATAATATAGCTCTTGCTCAGCTACTATCTACTGATTATACAAGTGCTGCTCGTACTCTAGAGTGCATACCTAACAAAACTCCTGAAGTTTATTACTTAATGGCTATCGTAGGTGCTCGTACTGGAAATAATTCTATGATGATAGATAATCTCAAATTAGCTGTTCAAGATCCTAATCTAAAAACTCAAGCTAAAACAGATCGTGAATTTCTAAAATATGCTAATAATAGCGACTTCCAAGCTGTCATTAAATAAACAATTTTAGATTTATAAAATATCAAAAAGGAGGATAACTAGTTATTCTCCTTTTTTATTTTTTTATAACATATGTTTTATACTAAATTACTTTAATACATAAAGTCAATTCAAAACAAATTCTAAAATACAATGATTATAATAAAAATCAACAAAGATATTTGTTTAATGTAATTTAAACATTTTACTTAAACTAATCAACTAATCAACTTATCAACTCATTATTTATCACTTATCAATTCATCAACTTAATATACAAATTACAAAAAAAGTTATATATTATTCCTCCTTCATATTTAATATTTCATTGACTTTGTTAATGATTTCTTCTTCACTACCCATAGAATAGGATGTGTGTGTCCATACTATATTTCTATTCCCGTCCAAAATTATTACATATGGTATATTATTAATTCCTAATAATCTTTTTAGCTCTTGGTTAGTATCTTTTAAGATAATAAAAGGCCAATTTTTACCTTTTACAAATCCAGTAACAGTAGCACTAGTACGCTGATCGTCTATACTAATAGCATAAAGTTTTACACCAGTATTGGCTTGCCATTCTTCGTAAACATCTGATATCGCATTTAACTCTTGAATGCAAGGTTTACACCATGTAGCCCAGAAGCTTATTATCACTGGTTTGCCATTATTGTGGATAGAATCTGTATTAAAAATATTCCCATTAAGATCAAAAATGTTTACACTAGGTAATGTTTTTTGAGAATAAGCATAAATATTCACTAATAACAAAGCTAAAATTATTAATTTTTTCATTTTTTTATGTTTGATATTCTGATTACAAAAATATAGATATTTATGTAATTAGAAAATATATAATTTCGCGTAATTTTTTAAATAATTTACATACAATATATCTTGTTAAACGCACAAATATCAATTTTAGTTTTTACATCAGCCAAAAAATAATTAATTTTGCAAGTAAATAAAATAAAAAAAGTTAGATGGCTAAAATATTGATAACAAATGATGATGGATATAGAGCCAAAGGATTAAAGAATTTGATAGAATTTGTAAAACCTTTTGGAGATATCATAGCTATTAGTTCTGAGACCGAAATGAGTGGTTCTGGACATGCAGTAACGATAAAAAATCCCTTAAGATTAAGGCAGCACAATGACTGTGGAGAGTCTATTTATGTATCTAGTGGTACTCCAGCAGATAATGTAAAATTGGCAGTTAATTGTCTATTTGATAGTGAGCCAGATTTGATATTAAGTGGCATCAATCATGGTTCAAACACATCTTGTAATGTTTTTTATTCTGGCACTTTAGCAGCAGTGATAGAGGGTGCTATGCTAGGGATACCATCTATTGGTTTCTCGGTTGATTCTTATTATCATGATTTTGATTTTTCTGTACTCAGAGATTACATTACTCATATTATAAATAGAGCAATAGAATATATTGCCACAAACAATAGAAATATGTGTGTAAATGTTAATTTCCCAGCAATATCTGATCCAAAAGGTATAAAAGTTTGTAGAATGGCTAAAGCTAAATGGGTAGAACGTTTCGAAAAAAGAATAGATCCTCATGGATATCCTTATTATTGGTTAGATGGAGATTTTGTTTTTACTGATATAGGCGATGATAGTGATGAATATTGGGTAAAGCAAGGTTATGTAGCTATTACACCTCTATCCCTAGATATGACTGATTATGCACTAATGAGTCAACTGAAGGCATGGGAATTATGATTAGAAGATTTTTTAATAGAGATAGTTGGAGTTTAGGAATTATTTTAGGAATTGTCGTACCTTTGTTAATTTTTGGTTTATTAGCAATTTTTGAAGCTTTGTTTAGCAATGGTCCAGACGATAAAGTTTTCAGATTATCTACTAGAATAGTTATTGCAGTATTTTGTAATTTGATACCTTTCAGACATTATATGGTTAAACTTAAATTTGATAAAACTGGCCGTGGCATATTATTAGATACTTTCGTCTTTGCAATAGTTTTTTTTATTTTCTTTCTAGATGATTTAATTGCTTAGTATTTTATTATGAAATATTTCATCTTATCAGGAGAACCATCAGGAGATTTACATGGTAGTAATTTAGCTAAAGCAATTTTTGACAGTGATAAAGATGCTATCATCTATGGATGGGGTGGTGACATGATGAAAAATGCGGGAGTTAATATTACAAAATCTATCACTGAATTAGCATTCATGGGATTTGTAGAGGTATTATTGAATTTAAATAAAATTTTTAAAAATTTTAAGGAATTCAAAGAAACTATAATTAATCTGAACCCTGACAAGATAATTTTAATTGATTTTCCTGGATTTAATCTCAGGATAGCAAAATGGTTACATAAAAATAATTTTAAAACTTATTATTACATTTTGCCACAGGCATGGGCATGGAATAGATCTAGAGCTAAAAAAATTAAAAAATACATTGACGTACCAATATCAATTTTACCATTTGAGGAAAAATTTTATCAAAATTATAATTTAAAAGTACATTATGTAGGCAATCCTTTGCTAGACCACATTGAGACTTTTAAACAAAATAAAAAAAATATAATAAATACAGATAAACCCATCATAGCCATTCTGCCTGGTAGTAGGCTGCAAGAGATCAAACTTCTCTTACCTATTATGATCAAAGCAGTGAAACCTTATGAGAATAAATTTCAAATTTATGTGGCTGGATTATCATTTATAGATAAAAATATTTATTTAAAAAATGGAGTAGCCCCCGATCAATTGCTAATAAATCAAACTTATGATTTATTACAAAATTCCTATGCTGCTATTGTAACAAGTGGCACAGCTACATTAGAAACTGCTATTTTTGATGTACCTCTGGTAGTTTGCTATAGAGCAAATTGGATATCTTATCTAATAGCTAGAATGGTGACTCGTGTATCATTTATTTCATTAGTAAATCTAATATATAATGAGGAAATAGTAAAAGAGCTGATACAGGATAAATGCACAATAGAAGAGATTCAAAAAGAGTTAGATAAAATAATTTTTGATACATCACACAGAGAGCAAATGATTAATTATTTCCGAGAATTAAAACAAATTTTAGGGACTAATGGGGCAAGTAAAAAAGCTGCTGACATCATTATCAATTATTAGTAAAAAATTTTTCATTGCCTACATATTAACATAGACTAGTACTACTATCTAGTTATATTTCTTTAATATTTTTTGGAAAGATCCGTTAAAATATCTTGAAAAAGACTGATGGTTGTACTATCAAATATCTCTATTTGCCTGTTTGTTACATCTTTAAATCAGCTATCCGAAAACATATTGTACAAAAAAAATGGCTTCATTTGCTCATGGTATATATAGTATTTAGTTATTTAAACAAAAATAATAAAAATAGTTTAAAACAGTTAATGATATTAATATCATAATAAAATTATTATATATATTTGCCAAAAAATTAGTATTTATGAAGACTTTAGTTGATAACATTGATAAACATCTGGCTATGAGTAAGGAAGACTCCAAAGCCTTCTTCGATAATCTCTACGATTTCCTGTTAGAGAACGAAGCTGACGCAGTAGATTACCAAGGTTTAAAAATTCAAAGTACTCCACCACTATGTCCAAACTGTCATAGTAACAATATTGTAAAAAATGGCAAGCAAAAAGGTATTCAAAATTATCGTTGCAAACATTGTGGCAGACAATTTAGAGTTACCACTGGCACTTTTGTTTATCGATTACAGAAACCTCAACTTATGCTCGAGTACATTCGTTGTATGGTTGCAGGCAAAAGTCTCAGAGCTTGTGCTAGAGAGGTTGGCATTAGTCTGCCAACAAGCTTCACCTGGCGACACAAAATCCTCGCTGCTTTGAAGAATTTTGACAAAAATGTCAATTTCTTTGGTATAGTTGAAATAGACGAATTGCTGATGGATTATTCAGAAAAGGGTAGAAAATATTCAAGTGTCAAAGAGATGAAACAAGCAATGAGAAAAAAGCCAAAGAAGGTTGCTGTAATAGTAGCTACAGATAGAAGTGGAAATATACTATTCAGAAACACTGAGAGCAAAAGAGCGAAGCGAGAAGACATTGATAAATTTTTAAAAGGTAGAATTACAGAAGATGAAGTTTTATGTACAGGTACCAAATACGCATTCAGACATATAAGAAAGAGCAAAGTTAAACACAAAGAGATTGTAGGAGCCAAAAAGAAAAAACGAGGTATCTATAGCACAGCTATAGTGAAGGCTAAATCAGAGGAATTTGCCAGATGGATATATTCAAAGTTTAGAGGAGTAGCAACCAAATACCTGCAAAACTATATTATGTGGTATGTAGCGATAGGTAAATATCTATCAGGAGGTGTCATTAGTAATATTGGCAGGATGCTTAACCTTGCATCCTCGGATAGATTTGCCTGGTATGAATATTTTAGAGTGAGTAAAATATCATATATTGTTTGAAACAAAATAATAATGCTCATATTCTACACTCCCCACACGTTCCTCCTTTCTTAAAACATCTAATCTATTCTTAAATTTTCTATATGTTCTATTTTTGGTGCTGTTAGGTATGAATATTGAATTAATATTGCATCAAATCGTATGTTACCTTCCCAATTTATTTCTTTTATATAATGATCTGCAAAAGTATTCATAGCATTTAATTTATTAGTATTTATGCTATCTATAACAGGTTTTTCTTTGCTTGCTTTTCTAGTTTTTACTTCTACGAAAACCAGCCAGTCATCTTTTTGTACTATTAAATCTATTTCGTACTGCTTCCATCTGATATTTTGTGTAATAATTTTATATCCTTTTTTTAGTAAGTATTGCTTAGCTATATCTTCTCCTAATTTCCCAATATTCTTTTTAGGATTTTCAGTCATTATTTTTATTTTTCAATGATAAAAACCATGATTCTAATGACTCATATGATTGAGCTCCAATGAATTTTTCTTTTCCATTAGCTACTAGAGTGGGTACAGAATTTACATTATATTTTCTGGCTAATGCCAGATCTGCTAATACTAGTTCTCTGGTATTTTCATTTTTGTAATCGCTATACCACTTGTCTATATCTAGCCCAATATCTTTAGCACATTGCACTAGTACTTCATCTTCATTAATGTTTAGGCATTCTGTTAAGTGAGCTTTTTGTAGTCTGTCCATCATTTCTCCAAATTTTTCATTGCCACCTTGTAGTTCTGCAGCTTTACATGCTAAAAGTCCAGGCATTGAATATGGATAATCAAAATCTCTTGTTCCCATTAGTTCAGCATTTATTCTATGTTCTGGATCATTTTCATTAGCAGCTCTCCAATGTTCTAAAATTTCTTGTTTGGCAGCATCTTTAGAGCCAAACATATATTCTAAAGATCTCTCAGATGGTGCTAATGCAAAAGCTCTATGTATTAACACTATTTCATTAGGGTATCTCTCTATTAATTTCTTTAGTCTGGGTGCAAGAACATAACACCATGCACATAGTACATCATGAAAAAATTCAATTTGTATTTTATTATTCATCATATATTTTTTTTAAATTCCAAAAGCAAATCCTGATATTTTAGCACCCCATAAATAATTTGAATAAACTTGAGTAGCTTTGTCATCATTCCCTGCACCTGCACATACAAAAAGTGGAACTAAATGTTCACTCCTTGGATGGCTAATAGTAGCTGAAGGAGCTTTATACCAATTTATTAATTCTTTCTCTCTTTCTTCTTTATTGCTAAATATAATTGTTTGTTTTAACCAAGCATCAAATTCTTCTGAAACCTTTTTTATTTTTGTATCATTAACAAAGAAAGTTGTTATATTATGATAGCTCATACCGGATCCTATAATTAAAACTCCATCTTCTCTGATTGGTTCTAAAGCTTTGCCAATGTTTATATGTAGTTGTGGATCTAACTTTTTTACCAAAGAAAGTTGTATAATTGGTATTTCTGGATTGGGAAACGCTACCATTAATGGCACAAAAACTCCGTGATCATAACCTCTTTTATTTTCCCTTGCAGTTTCTATGCCATTATTATTTAATAGATATTCTACTTTTTCAGCTATAAATGGATCACCATGTGCAGGCCATGTGAGATGATATGTATAATCTGGGAATCCATAATAGTCATATAATAAGTCGGGTGTTTCAGAAAAATTAATTGTTGGCACTTTCTCTTCCCAATGAGCAGAGATCACTAATATTGCTTTTATTTTATTATTATATTCTTCTCCTAAATTTTTTAGAAAATTTTTTAAATATTCTAACCCTTCTGGATCACCCATTGGATCATCTAAAATATGCCATGGACCTCCACCATGAGGTATATAATAAACTGGTAATTTACCATTCATAATAAAAAATTTATTTTCTAATATTTTTAAGTGCTGTTGACCATAAAATTAATTGATCTAGCATCGTGTTTAATGTTCTTTCTTGTACAGGATTGGGTTTGAAAGTTGAAAAATTTTCAAAATCCGTAAATATAGATAATGTAACATTGGTTCGCACATCTGCTATTTGAAACTCTGCCATTATTTGACGTAATTGTTCTACAGCCCTTACTCCACCAGAAGATCCATAGCTGACAAATGCTGCTGCTTTATTATTCCACTCTTGATAGATGAAATCTAAAGCATTTTTTAGTACTCCTGGCAAGGAATGGTTGTATTCGGGAGTAACAAATATATATCCATCTAAACTTTCTATTTTTTCTGACCATCTTTTTGTGTATTCATGCTCATATTTATGCGTTGATGGTGGTAACGGTTCATCAAATAATGGTAAATTATAATCTCTTAAATCTATTATTTCAAATTCTACTTCAGCTCTTTTTTTAGCTATTTCATAAACCCATTTAGCCACTTGGTCTGAATGTCTATTTGGGCGGGTGCTTCCCATTATTATTCCAATTTTTAACATAATTAATTCCTTTTTTAACAAAATTACTATATTTTAATTATTCTTTTGTTTAAAATGATTAATATCAAGGTTTGAATTATTTATTTTTTTTGAAATATCCATTTAGATAATAAATTATTCTAAGAAATATTTAGTAATAATAGAATAATTTCCCAGCAGGGACCTTCCTTTTATTAAAACAAAATTATACTCATATGAAATATATTTATTATCGAGAATTAACCAGTAATATTTTAGATATTAGATAAACGTTAAATAAATAAAAATTAAACATTTTATAATAAATGTTTAAATTAAGTAATGATATATGAATTTAATTAAATTCATATTAATACTTTTTGTATTGTAGATTATAAAGAAAATAATTAAAAATTAAAATTTTAGAAAAAATTTCTATAAGATATTCATAAATAAAGATTTTAAAATAGATAAAATTGCTAAATAAATATCATTATTTAATTTAAACAAATAATATATGATTATGTAAAAGTTTTTAATAACAGATAGATATAAGTAATAATTTAGTTATTAATTAAACTCCTAATTCAATTTTTTTATTTATTTTCATCCTAATCCTATTTTTGTAAATCTTTATTATCTGAAAAAAAATATAGATATTTGCAAATCATTATTAATTTATGAAATATAAATCTCGTCCTTTACCTCGTGTTTTTATACTTTTGGCTGACATTATTATCATCGCCTTTACATATTTTTTTAGTTATTTTCTCAGATTTAATTTTAAAATACCTATATCAGAGCAACACTCATTATATATAGGTTTAATAATTGTTATTATAATTAAAACTGTATATTTTTTGTCATTTGGTACATATAAGCATTTAATAAGGTTTGTGAGTGCTAGTGATGCAATGAAAATGTTTTTTAGTATAGTACTTAGTGTAATTACTATAGCTATATTAAACTTCACTGTTTATAGAGCCTTTGATATTCCTTATTTAGTTCCTTTTTCTATATTGATAATAGATTTTGTATTTAGTGTATTCTTTTTAATAGGTTATCGCATAGCTATTAAAGTATTATTTTTTGAATTTTTTAACAATCAAAGAGATAAATCTAATGTTATTATTTATGGTGCTGGCAGAGATGGTAGTCTAGTAAAAAATGTTTTAGAGAGAGATAGAGGTACTAAATATAAGGTGTTAGCATTCATAGATGAAGATCAATATAAACAAGGGAAAGAATTAGAAGGTATCCCTATTTATTCACCTGATAGATTAGAAGAGTTTCTTCGTAGTCATAGTGTAGCACATCTTATTATTGCTATTCAAAATATTTCACCTACAAAAAAAGCATCTCTTACAGAGCTATGCTTGAAATATAATACTAAGGTTCTTGTGGTACCACCAGTGAACAAATGGATTAATGGTGAGCTATCTTTTAAGCAAATTAAAAAAATAAAAATTGAAGATATTCTACAACGTGAAGAGATTAACGTAGATGAGTCAGATATTCTACAAACATTAAATAATAAAACAATTTTGATAACTGGCGCAGCTGGTAGTATAGGTAGTGAGTTAGTAAAACAATGTATACGTTTTAATCCCTTACAAATAATATGTTTTGATATTGCTGAGACTCCTTTGCATAATTTAAAGTTAAATTTAAGTAATGAGTTCACTATAGAACAATTTAATCGTTTACATTTCATTTTAGGTGATATTACTAATCTGCAAGATATCGAGCCTGTATTTGAAGAATATAAACCTCAGATCGTATTTCATGCAGCAGCATATAAACATGTACCCATTTTAGAATATTTTCCTAAAAAAGCTATAGATATTAATATAGCTGGTACTTATCAATTGGCTAATTTAGCTATTAAATACAAGGTAGAAAAATTTATTTTCATTTCTACTGATAAAGCTGTAAATCCTAGTAATGTTATGGGGGCTAGTAAACGAATGGCAGAGCTTTTGGTAAAATATTTGAATAATAATTCCACTTTTACTCGTTTCATTACTACTCGTTTTGGCAATGTTTTAGGTAGCAATGGGTCTGTTTTGGAAATTTTTAAACAGCAAATAGAAAATGGAGGACCTATTACAGTTACTCATCCTGAGGTTACTCGTTTTTTTATGACTATACCAGAAGCTTGTCGTCTGGTTCTAGAAGCTGCTAGCATAGGCAAAGGTGGAGAAATTTTCTTGTTTAATATGGGTGAGAGAATCAAAATATTGGATGTGGCTAAAACTCTTATTCAGCTCAGTGGACTTACTCTTGGCAAAGATATTCAAATTAAGTTTACTGGACTTCGCCCAGGTGAAAAAATGACTGAAGAGCTATTGACTGA
>JAHDSP010000118.1 GCA_018432645.1 Bacteroidales bacterium
CTACCCATATAAGGATTATTGAATATCGTAAAAAAGATCCTATAGTTTATGAAAAAGAAGATCAGATAAATACCTTCAATAATGTAGGTTTATCGATATCAATATTATATGTATTATAATAAGTTAAATATCAATTATTATAAAATATAAAACAATTTTCAGCAATATAATTAAAATCATATTTGCATTTATTTTTTTCAATTTAATTTTCATAAATGTTATTCACGCTCAGATTTCCACAATATTTGCTGAAGGTCCTATAATTTCAAAATCTGGAATTTTTAGTTCTATAACGTTTTGCGTGGGTAAAGATTAATTGAGAGTAATTTTATAAAAATATCTTTTGTATTCAATAAGAATATAGATAATATCAATAATAGGTTTAACATAGTTTAAGGTAATTTAATGTACTTTAAACATTTTGCTTAAACTTATCACTTATCATTCATCACCTATCACTCATCAACTCATCTCCTTTTCACCTTGTCACCCTTTCTCCTCGTCTCCTCGTCTTCCTGTCACCCTGTCTCACCATCACTTATCACTTATCACCTATCACCTATCTCCTTTTCTCCCCCGTCACCTCAGTTATATCTTTAATCAAATCAATAATTTGGAAATCTACAGCTCTATCATTTTATTGAAATATTTTAATTAAAATTTGCTCTTTTTAATAAATACCTGTATTTTTGCATTTCAAAAAAAACATTTATTAGAAAAAAGAATTTATGGAGAGAAGTCAAGTAATCGGGTTTTTACTACTTTTTGCACTTTTGGTAGGTTATATGTTTTACATTTCTCCTTCAACAGAAGAGTTAGAGAAGCAAAGAAAAATTCAAGATAGCCTCAGATTAGTAGAGCAACACAGAAGAGATTCAGCTATTTTAGCTGATCAAAGCATACAAGATACAATTACAAATATTATTAATGACACATTAAAAAAAGACCAATTAGCTGATACGACTAGCACAAATATTGCAAAAGTACCAGAGGCATATAAATTTTTCCAAAAATCATACACAAGTGAAGATAGTATTATTTTAATATCTAATGATGTAGCTGATATTTCTTTTTCATGTAAAGGTGCTGTGCTACACAGTGTAGAATTAAAAAACTTCAAAGATTATAAGAATAATCCAGTACAATTGTTAGATACTAATAATTATGAGTTTTCATTTGTTTTCAGAGCATTTGATAGATTTCTAGAAACTAAAAATTTGTTTTTTGAACCTCAGATTAAAAAAATCGGTGATACTACTTTTGTAACATTTATAGCAAATGCAATAGATACAGCTACTAATGAGATATTAGGTGGTGTAAAAATAGAATATGCCATCCCCAAGGATGAATATATGCTAGATTATAAATTATCTTTTGTGAATCCTGCTAATATCGGAGTTTTACCATTAGATATTCTCACATTTACTTGGGCAAACAGTATGATACAGCAAGAAAAGGATAAAAAAATAGAAACTACAAATACTACTATTTGCTATATGGATGGAGACGACAAGGTTACACATTTGAAAGCTAAAGACCAACAAGAAACATTAAATTTCAGAGTTAAGTGGATTGGACTAAAACAACAATTTTTTACTCATACATTAATAAATGCTGATGATTACTTCAGTGCTGCTCAGTTAGAAACTAAATCTTTTAATCCGGATGATCCTTCTAGATATCTTAGACATTTGTATGTAGGGATGACCATAGAGCATAGCAGTGATAAACCTGTCCATTTCAAAATTTTCACTGGTCCATTGAAATATAATATATTAAGAAATTATAAATTAAGACTCGAAAGAGAAATACCTCTGGGGTGGGGTTTTGCTCCTATAGCTTGGGTTAATAGATTTTTAGTAATCCCAGTATTCAACTGGTTAGAAAAATATGGATTAAATTATGGTATTATCATTTTAATATTAACAATATTATTAAAAGTCGTATTGATACCATTCACTTATCAAACCTATATGAGTAGTGCAAAAATGCGAGCTCTAAAGCCAGAAATTACTAAAATAAACGAAAAATATCCTAAACCTGAGGATGCTATGAAAAAGCAACAGGAAACTATGCAGCTATACAAAAAGTCTAAAATCAATCCTGCAGGAGGCTGTTGGCCGATATTATTACAATTCCCTATTCTTATAGCTATGTTTAGATTTTTCCCATCAGCTATTGAGCTAAGACATCAAGCTTTCCTATGGGCTCATGATTTGTCTGCCTCAGATTCTATATTAAATTTAGGTGTTAATATACCGTTATATGGTGATCATGTTAGTTTATTTGCTCTATTGATGGCTATTTCTACATTATTATACACCTATATCAATAATAAAATGACTCCTACAGACAATACTATGCCAGGGATGAAATTAATGATGTATGGTATGCCAATTTTATTTCTTGGTATATTTAATAACTATTCGTCAGCACTTAGCTACTATTATTTTTTATTTAATGTGATATCTATATTACAAACTTATGCTTTTAGATTATTCGTAAATGAAGAAAAAATCAGAGCTAAATTGATAGCTAATTGGAAAAAACCAGTTAAAAAATCTTCTTGGCAACAAAGAATGGAAGCACTAGCTAAACAACAGCAAGCTAATGCTAGAAAAAGATAATCAATAATTCTATCTGAAAGATTAATTACCACCTATCATATTTATTAAAATTGAATTAATTGTATTACTAATAAAATGATTAATTTTATCAAAAATTTTAAAAATTCTAATATGAAAACTGTGCAATTACATGATAAAACTTTTGAATTATTTATTCCTCAAGAAGAAATAGAAAAAAGGATAAATGTATTGAGCCAAATGATTATTAAAGATCTAGGAGATACAAAACCAGTATTTATTTCTGTATTAAATGGTGCATTTATGTTTACAAGCGAAATAGTTAGACGTTTCCCCTATAATTGTGAAGTAGATTTTTTAAAAATTAGCTCATATGTGGGTACTACAAGCTCTGGTAATGTAAATCTAACTACTAATAGCATAAAAGCTTCTTTAGAAAATAGGAATATTATTATCCTAGAAGATATTATTGATACA
>JAHDSP010000352.1 GCA_018432645.1 Bacteroidales bacterium
CCTCCATTTTCTGATATATCTAATATTAATGGAGTGAAAAAATTACTTAATGCATAAGCAGCTGTACGAGGGAAATTAGAAGCTATATTAGGTACGCAATAGTGGATGACACCATGTTTAACAAATATTGGATTGTCTACATAGGTAATTTCACTAGTCTCGCAGCAGCCACCTTGATCAATGCTAACATCGAAAATTATACTACCTTCCTTCATTTCTTTCACCAAATCTTCAGTTAAAAGGAATGGTAGCTCATCATCACTAAGATATAAAGCACAAATCACTACGTTGGCGGTTTTTATAGCTTTGTATACGACACTTGGATGTAATACAGAAGTATAGACATCACTGCCTAGTTGAGCAACTATATCTCGTAATTTATAAAGTTTATTATCAAAAACTTTTACTAAAGCACCGAAAGCTTTAGCTGCTTTAGCTGCGAATAAACCTACTCTGCCCGCACCTATTATCACTACTTCTGTAGAATTAAGTCCAGGTAAACCACCAAATAAATACCCTTTGCTTAGCTTATTATCACTTAAATAATGTGAAGCTAACTGAATGACGCCATAACCAACGATTTCACTCATAGACATTAATACAGGATATCTACCACTATTATCTTTGATAAATTCAAAACCTATAGCAGTAGCATTTTTGCTAATTAATGAATCAAAGTATTCTTTTGACTGAGAATGATAATTTACAGCAGAGATGATAATTTGATTTTTTTTCATATAATCAACCTCATGTTTAAGCAAAGGAGCTACTTTAACTATAATATCAGCTCTAGCAAATAATTCATTGTGATTATTCACTATCTCTCCACCAGCCTCAGCATAATCGTGATTGCTAAATCTAGCAAATTCTCCAGCACCATCTTCTATCAATACTTCATGACCATTACATGTTAGCATTTTAACACTATCAGGCACTAGGCTAACTCTGTGCTCTTGAAAAGCTATCTCTTTTGGGATACCTATTATAAATTTTTTTTGGTTTTTTTTGACCTCTAATCTCTCTTCTAGAGGCAAAAATTCACCTGAGGGTCCATAAAAATAATGTTTTTTCATCCCCATATTTCTATATTTCTTTGTGTTTCACTAATAATTGAAATTTTAACTAAATAAAATTCATAATTTTCTAAATAGTCTAATATTAATTCTGGCCATTCTATCAATATTTTATTATCTGCCAGATAGTCATATAGTCCTAAATCAAAAAATTCTTTTTTGTTATTTAATCTATACAAATCTAAATGATAAATATTTTCTTTATCATTAGTATAAATATTTAAAATTGAGAAAGTAGGACTAATAGCTTTATCATCGCCAATAATTTTTTTTACAATTTGTTTTGTTAATGTCGTTTTACCTGCACCTATCTCTCCTTGCAAACAAATGATATTCCTTTTGTCAAACCATTGAATGATGTTTTCAGCTAGTTGCGGTAGTTCAGCTATCGTTACATTTTTAAAATTTTCAAGTAGTTGCATATATTTTAAATAGTTTACATTAATTTTTTTGATAAAAATTGTAAAATTATTTAAGCAAATTTACTGAAAAAATATAAAATAAAAAAAGGGTTCACCGAAGTGAACCCTTTTCTCTTATGAAAAAATTGTTTCAAATTATTTTAATCGGAAACATCACTAGTGCAAAATTAATAAAACCTTTTAAACAAAAAAAATTTTTTTATTTATTTGTATTATTGTCTGAACCATGATTTTTGTGATTAAAGAATTTTGGATTGAATTTATTATTATTGCTTCTTTGTGTGCATCTGTGGACAATAAATAACAGTCAACAATAGACGTTATAGAACCATTTATTATCTTTACCTTTTATTTCCCCTGAAAAAGTTGCATTAATTACTTGAATTTAGTATATAAAAAAGCGGAGAGAGAGGGATTCGAACCCCCGGTCCGCGAAACGGACAACGGTTTTCAAGACCGCCGCATTCGACCACTCTGCCATCTCTCCATTTGCAAAATTACATATTTTTTTGAAATAAAAAATTTTTATGGTGGACAATTGCTACAAAATGATGCAAAAAGATTTGTACTCAGATATCTATCTCCTCTATCAGGGAATATTGTTACTATATTCCCTTTTTTTATTTTCTCCGCCAATTTTATAACTCCTGATAAAGCTGCTCCACTAGACATACCTACAAATATCCCTTCTTTAATTGATAATAATCTTGTATATTCAAAAGATTCCGTATCATTTACATATAAATGAATATCTATGATTGATGGGTCAAATATTGAAGGGACTATAGATTCTTCCATGTTTTTTAATCCTTGGATTTTATGCTTTTTAACTGGTTCTATGGCTACAATCTGAATATTTGGAATATTTTCTTTTAAAAATTTACTTGTTCCCATGAGACTGCCAGTAGAGCCTATTCCTACTGCTAAGTAGTCTATTTCTCCATTTGTTTGTTTCAAAATTTCAGGTCCTGTAGTTTGATAATGTGATAGAGGATTGGTAGGATTAGAAAATTGATCTGGCATAAAATACAAATTAGGATAATCACTTAATAATTTTTTTGCTCTAATTATAGCTCCATCGGTATTTTCAGCAGCTGGTGTGAGTACTAATTCAGCTCCATAAGATTCTAATATTTTTCTTCTTTCTAAAGAAACACATTCTGGCATGAAAAGTTTAATTTTATATCCTTTAATAGCAGCAATCATTGCTAAAGCAATGCCAGTATTACCACTAGTAGCTTCTATTATTATTTTATCTTTTGTTAATATTCCACTTTTTTCTGCCTCATTTATCATATATAAAGCTGGTCTATCTTTAATAGACCCACCAGGATTCTGTCCTTCTATTTTAGCAAATATTTTAATATCTGGGAAATATGGATTTAACTTTTTAATTTCTACTAATGGTGTATTACCTATGTAATCTAATATATTTTTGCTCATATTAGAATGTATGGCTATTTAATTTTTTTGATATGACTCTACAATTGATATAGTCGATGTACCATCATTTTCATTAACAAATAATTCAAATGTTTTATTAGTGAGAGAAGTTATTTGACCCATACCATAAAAATACCTATTGATGTATGGCTCTCCACAAGTGATATTTTGAATGTTTACGACAATACTTGAGTTTAGAGAATCTGGTTTTGTAAAATAAAATTCAAGTGTACCATTGATGTAATTGCGAAATTTATTAACATTCACGTAAGTATTTTGCGTTTGTGAAATTGAAATATGATCTGTGTATGTATACTCTATACCACCGCTATTATCAGTAACAGAATAATCACCTTCCCATATATCAGCCATATTTCTCACTCTTACTGTTCTAGTTTTAGTAGAGATATTGCCAGCAGCATCTGAAGCTTGGTAGGTAATAATATAAACACCTACTAAATCTTTATTTACAACACCACTAGCATTTATTGGCACATTTCCATCTTCATCATCAATAGCTGTGGCTCCTGGGTCTGTCCATTGAGTATTAAGTGCTATTGTAGTATCACTAGATCCATGCAGAGTGATTACTGGTGGGGTAGTATCTTTGTCATTACTACATGAAAACATCAATAATGCGACTAATCCTAAAATTAATAAAATGTTGATCTTTTTCATAAAAATAAGTTAAAAATTTAAACAAAAATAAATAAAAATTTTTTAACGGATCTTCCCAAAAAATATTAAAGGAAATATGACTAGATAGTAGTACCAGTCTATGTTAATGTGTATTTTGCTTTAATTTTACATACGTGATAAGTTCATATAAATAAAAAACTATATTTCCTCAATAGCCATCAAACTATTGAGCTATTAAAAATTTATTAATTCTGGGGAAGATCCGTTGGAACAACAGAAAAAGGACTGTTTTTTCGAATGATAAACATATAGAGATTGCTGTGAAGCATCTTAAAGAAAATGTGTAAATATGCATTTTAAATAATTTACACAAGTAAATTCTAATACTCAATTATTTTTTTTGTAAACATCAATTGGTGGGTATATTTTTTCAAGATTTCACTATAGATACCATAGTGATCAAACATATCTATATGTACATTCCTAAAAGCATGAATTATCGTCGAATTATTTAATATTATACCTACATGATTAATAACAATTCTATCTTTATGATTTTCTTCATCAAATTCTGTTGTGCCAAAAAATGCTAAATCTCCAGGATAAGCATCTTGAGCAAATATACGTGCTTCACCTAATTCACTTTGCTCTGCTGCATCTCTGGGCAAAATTATATTATTTGTATAAAAAACAAGTTGTACAAATCCTGAACAATCAATTCCCAAAGGTGTTTTGCCACCCCATCTATATGGTGTATATAATAAGCTCTGAGCATCTTCTAGAATGTTTCCAAAGGATAATTTTGTACTATTTTCTCTAAATTTACCATTAATAATATTAGCTCCCATAAAATTATATATTCTTGCACCTTTGCTAACCCATAGCATTTGATTTTTCCACTCTATTTGAGCTGTTATAGAAGTAATAATTTTGTATTTTGTTATATCTTCATCATCATTTATTATTTCAAAGGCATAGCTACATATCCATCCTTCATAATCATAAAGCAAACATTTTACTTTTGTCCAATCTCCGTAGGAACCATTTAATTCAATAATTTCTCCAAATAATATTTCATTTACTAACTCACTATGATAGTCAGGATCTCTATACATAGGTATTAATGATTGTGTAACGTATGCTTTCATTTAATTATATTTTTTAAATAAATTACAGATTCTGCTCCTAAATTACATAATAAATCTAAGATAGATAAATTACTAATAAAGCCAACTTTATCGATAAACACTTGTCTATAATATGGTAATGGTATATTTTCATATTTAGAATATTTATCTCTATCATCTATGTAATCTAAAGAATATTGTTTTTCGTAATTTTCTGTTATTGAAACTTTTATGTTTATATTTAATTGTTCTAAAATCCATTTTATAAAAGCAATATTTAATTCATATAATTTTTTATAATGTGAAAAGATATCAATAATTTCATCTTCAAAATAATCGAAATATGCGCTATTTCTATAATTTGTTATTAATGTCTTGTGATGGTAGGTTAACCACTCTGTACTTTCATCTAGCAGAATATCTTTAGTGATAGTATGACTGCCATTAACCTTTTTTATAGGTATAATCATTGCTCTAATACCTTGATTAGTTGCTATGTAATATCTATTTCTCATAGTTTGTTTAGTGTAGGTATCATTTACTTCTAATATCCATTCATCTACTTGTAATAAATCAATAAATAAAGAAATAGGTGGTAAAAGTAATGCTGGAGTAATGAGTTTCATTTTTTAATAATTTAAAAATAAATACATTGCAAACTCACAAAATTATATTTAAATGTAAAAATAGCTACATAATAGATAAATCAACCACATTTAGAATAGCCACAATTAGTACAAACCACACATCCTTCTTTATATTGTAATGAATCTTCTGCTCCACATTGTGGACAAGACTCACCAACTCTAGTACCATCAGGCACATAACGTTTCAGAGCTCTATTAACGCCTTTTTTCCATGTATTTATACTTTCATTATCAAATTTCAGATTATCTACCAAATCAATAACTTTGAGAAGTGGCATACCATGACGCAGAATGCCAGAGATTAATTTAGCATAATTCCAAAACTCGGGGTCAAAAGTCCTAGACAATCCACGAATGATAACTTCATAACCATCTTTATCATAAAACACAAAATCATAGCGTGCATGCTCCATAGTAGGATCTTTTTCCTTAATAACAAAACCTTTAGTAATATCTTTTGGTATGTATAAATGCTCGGCTTTACCAGTGAAGATCTCATAAGGTCTATTATTATAAAGTCCTACGACAGCTATCCACTCTTCATCTTCATTAACAAAACGTATCACATCAGCTTCTAATTTTTTAGGACGTTTAGGCGCATGAGTTTCACCAAATTCATTCTTTTCATTATTTGCTGAAATTAATACTCCACTTCTACTTCCTTCTCTATAGACAGTTACACCCTTGCAGCCACTTTCCCAAGCAGTACGATATAATGTATCTATCAGATTTTCTTCTACTTTTTCCGGTAGGTTAATAGTAACAGATATACTGTGATCTACATATTTTTGTATTCTACCTTGCATTCTAACTTTTGCAACCCAATCCACATCTGTGCTTGTAGCATGATAATATGGAGATTGCTGTATTAATTCATTTATTTTGTCATCAGAAAAATTAGAAATAATATCATTAATAGAATAACCATTAATTTCTAACCAAGTTAAAAATTTAGGATGAAAAACATTATACTCTTCCCAAGCGTCACCTAGCTCATCTACAAAAGATATTTTTACAGTCTTATCATTGGGATTGACTTTCCTACGACGTTTATAAAATATAGAAAATACAGGTTCTATACCAGAAGTAGTTTGAGTTAAAATACTTACACTACCAGTAGGAGCTATTGTAAGCATAGATATATTACGTCTGCCATGTTTTTTCATTTCTTCTTCCAATTCTGGATCGATAGCAAATAATCTATTAATAAAAGGATTATTTTTCTCTTTTTCAAAATCGAAAATCGGGAATGCACCTCTATCAATAGCTAATCGTACAGAAGATTTATACACATTTAGAGCTAGAGTTTTATGAACCTCTTCACTAAAATCGATAGCTACATCACTGCCATATTGCAACCCTAAAGCTGCTAGCATATCGCCTTCTCCAGTTATGCCAATACCTGTTCTACGACCTTGGATAGCTTTATCTTTAATTTTAACCCACAATTCTCTTTCTGTTCTTTTAATATCAAATGGTTCTGGATCAGAATCTATTTTAGCTATGATTTTATCAATATTTTCTAATTCTAAATCTAAAATATCATCCATTATTCGTTGAGCATAGGCTACATGCTCTTTGAAAAGATCAAAATCGAAATATGCTTTTTTTGTAAAAGGATTTATAACATAACTATATAAATTAATTGCTAGCAATCTACAACTGTCGTAAGGGCATAATGGTATTTCTCCACAAGGATTAGTAGAAGTAGTTTTAAAACCTAGATCTGCATAACTATCTGGTACAGACTCTCTAATAACTGTATCCCAGAATATCACACCTGGTTCAGCAGATTTCCATGCATTGTGAATAATTTTTTGCCATAGCTTTTGTGCATCAATAGATTTTGTAACTTTAGGCGTCGGAGAATCAATAGGGAACTGCTGAATATAAGGTTTACCTTCTATTACACAACGCATAAATTCATCGTCAATTTTTATAGAAATATTAGCACCAGTTACTTTAGATAAATCCGTTTTAGCATCGATGAAATCATCAGCATCAGGATGTTTGATAGATATAGTAAGCATAAGAGCACCACGTCTACCATCTTGGGCTACTTCGCGAGTACTATTACTATATCTCTCCATGAAAGGAACTACACCAGTAGAGGTGAGAGCTGTATTTTTCACAGGACTGCCCTTGGGTCTAATGTGGGATAAATCATGCCCTACTCCACCACGACGTTTCATCAATTGCACTTGCTCTTCATCAGTTTTCATTATCCCACCATAGGAATCACATTGATTACCAATGACAAAACAATTGGATAAACTAGATATTTGAAAATTATTACCAATACCAGCCATAGGGCCTCCCTGTGGTATAATATATTTAAAGTCCTTTAAAAGAGAATAAATTAAATCAGCTGTTAATGGATTGGGATAATTTTTTTCTATCCTAGCTAATTCATTTGCTAAACGCCAATGCATATCATCAGGTGTCAATTCATAAATATTTCCTTCACTGTCTTTGATAGCATATTTATTTACCCATACAGTAGCTGCTAATTGATCACCATGAAAATATTCAATAGAGCGGGCTATAGCTTCTTGATAGGTTATTTTCTTATTCTCATTGACATTTTTACTCATAATATCTTAATATTTTAATTTTTATCTGTTTTATGTTAATAAATCTTATTAAATTCTACTTTAAATATTGATTTATAATATTATTTTAATTGGGAACGTAAAATTACAATAAAATTTTACTAAAGAGATAATTTAATTTTCTACAATTTTTTAAGTTATTAACATTAAAAAAAATCTCGATAAAATAATAAAAAGAGCTTATAAATTTAAAACATTTTCTAAATCTTGCTCTATACTCTCGTATGAATAAGGAGAGGAGAAAATTTTACCATTTTTATCTATTATGAAAAAAGTTGGAGTACCCCAGACAAACCATCGAAGACAATTTTCGCCATCATAACCTTGTAAATCTGTGATAACTTTGAATTTTATTTTTTCTTCTTTAGCAGCATCTTTGATAGATTGCATATCTTTATCTATTGCAAAACCCACAAATTCTACACTATTATTATACTTATCATATAAATTATTAATAAAAGGCATCACGGTTTTACAATGATAACAATCTGGTGCCCAAAAAATTAAAAATATGGGTTTACCCAAAAAACTGCTTAATTTGAAAGTTTGATTATCTGTAGTAAAACCAGATAGCTCTGGAGCATCAACACCTTTACGTAGTTTAGTAATCATCATTGCTTTTCTATAATTTTCATCAGCTACACTTCCATTACATTGGGTATCATTCATGTAATTAAAATAAATATATAGAAAAACTGGCTCTAATTCTGGGATATAGAAAGTGTTTAAAAGGAGATTTAAGACATATTTATA
>JAHDSP010000055.1 GCA_018432645.1 Bacteroidales bacterium
GGTGCAGTAGGTCGTGTGGGCATAGAAAATAAAATTATTGCTAAAAATGATGGAATTGTTCATTTTGATGAACTTAGATATATAGATTATAATGATAATGCTAATAATTACTATATTGTCATGGGGCGTTCTGCTGAAGTGAATTTACTAGATCCTAATACAATGACTATTATGCAATCTTCTAATATTCCTTTTGGCTCTAAACTATATAAATTAGAAGGTGAGCTAGTAAAAAAAGGAGAAATTATCTGTGAATGGGATGCATATAATTCTTTAATTATAAGTGAGGTTGCAGGTAAAGTGGTATATAATGATGTTATTGACAACGTTACTTTTAAATATGAAATAGATGAAAATACTGGACATAAGGATAGGATAATCATTGATTCTAAACAGAGAGGGAAAATTCCTCAAATTTTAATTACTTCTGCTGCAGGTGATGTTTTAAAAGTTTATGATTTACCTGTTGGGGCAAGTATTCTCGTAGATAATGGGCAATTAATAAAAGCAGGTGATAATATAGCCAAAATACCACGTGTAGTAGGTAAAGCTAGTGATATTACAGGTGGATTGCCACGTGTACAAGAGTTATTTGAGGCTAGATCCCCAATAGATCCTGCTATTGTTGCTGAAATCGATGGTATAGTTAGCTTCGGTCCTAAACTTAAAAAGGGAAATAAAGAAGTTATAATAACTTCTAAAACTGGTGAAGAAAGACATTATTTGATTCCTGTTACTAAACAAATTCTAGCTCAAGAAGGAGATTTTGTTAAAGCTGGTATGCCACTTTCAGATGGTCCTATCTCACCACTAGATATATTGGCTATTAAAGGTCCTACTAAAGTGCAGGAATACCTTGTTAATGAAATTCAAGAAGTCTATCGTTTGCAAGGTGTTAAAATCAATGATAAACATTTCGAAGTTATTGTTAAACAAATGATGCAGAAAGTTGAAATCGTTGACCCTGGTGATACTAGATTCTTAGAAAGAGAATTAGTAGATAGATTTATCTTTAATGATGAGAACGATAAGATATTTAGTATGAAAGTAGTAACTGATCCTGGTGATAGCGATTTACGTCCTGGTATGCTAGTTACAGCTAGACAACTTAGAGATATTAATTCTGTACTTAAACGTAGAGATATGAAGCTGGTACAAGCTAGAGATGCACAACCTGCTACTGCTAAACAGGTTTTACAGTCAATTACTAGAGCTGCTTTGCAAACACAAAGTGTATTATCTGCTGCCTCTTTCCAAGAAACGGTAAAAGTGTTGACTAATGCTTCTGTGAAAGCTACTAAAGATAATTTACAAGGCCTTAAAGAAAATGTTATTGTTGGTCATCTAATACCAGCTGGTACAGGTATTCGTCAATATGATAACTTGATTGTTGGTTCTATGGATGAATATGAGGCTTTAATTGAATCAAAAAAAGAATTACAAAATCAATAAATTATGAGCGAAAAAGATAAAAAAGAAAATCAAATAAATGTTTTCTTACCACCTGAAATAGCTGATGGTATTTATTCAAATTTAGCTATTATTTCACATTCTCCTGATGAATTCGTAATAGATTTTCTGTCATTAGTACCAGGAGTTTCAGATGCTAAAGTGAAAAGTAGAATTATTTGTACTCCCCAACATGCTAAAAAACTTCTTAGAGCTTTATCAGATAATATACAACGTTATGAAAATAGTTTTGGTGAGATTATAGAACATGAGCAAAAAATGCCTAATATAAATACTAATTTCTACGGCGAAGCTTAAAAAATTATTTAATTAGGTGTTTAATTAATAACTAAATTAATACTGATTAATTCATAGGAATAACTATATTTCTTATAAGTATAATTAATTTTTAATAAATTCCTTCTTTTGTTACTTTTCTTTGTTAACTACACAAAGAAAGGTAACAAAAAAATTTCCGATAGTGAAATGCGGATAAATGATAAATAGTCTGTCACAATGAGATACTGAAGGTTCAATTTCATAAAGTAAAATTAATTTAATTTTACATTTATGAATGTTACTTAAAATTTAACCAATTACTTGGATAAAATTTACCAGATTTTAACTCTTCAATAAATTCGTTTACATTGGTTATTTGGGAGCTAATTGTATAAAACTGTAACTCGTTTACATTTTTGTAAATTATTTCAGCAAAAACAAAATATGTAATTAAAGCTCTGCCACCTTGCTTAAAAACTAAACCATAATAATTATCTCTTTTTAATAAAAATATTAATTGATTATTTGGAAGAAAAATATTTCTTACCACATCAGTTTTTCTGTATTTTTTACCAGGATTAACTATATTAAAATTTCCATCAAATTTGTTTTTTAGTGCTTTCATTAATGGCCTTGGAATTTTATTTTTGTTATAATAAACATTTATACTATCTTTAATATAAAAAATTTCAATAATTCTATCTTTAGATGTCAAATTATTTTCTAATGGGTTATTTTGAGCTATTAAATATTGAAAACAAAAAAATAATATTAACAAAAAAATTTTTTTCATACTAATAAGCCTACTTTGTAGATGTTGAATTTTTCGTTTTAATAACATTTCCGCTATGATTATTCCTCGTTCCTTCATTTAAAATTTTAGCAGCAGCTGTTTTATAATTTTCTATCACATATTTCCCTTCTTTAGTATCATAATATTTATCTGGCATATAAAACTCTATTTTTTTCATTTGTTATATTTATTATTTGTTAATTTTAATTAATTGGAATTTTTGCAATATTTAACATAGAAGGATAATTCAATAAATCATCTGGATAATTATTAATATAATATAACACAATATAATTATCTATAATATCAATTTTATATATTCTAATAAATGGATTGTCAAATTCTACAATTTTATAATATTTATATGTTTTTAAATCAAAAACATATAGTTTATCTGAACTATTAAAAATGATTTTCTCTCCATTACATGCTGTAATTGCAGAACTAGAATTTGATAAATTGTTTACAATAAATTTAATATCATAATTATTTAAATCACAATAGTATAAAATTGTTGTTGTAAATAAATCATCTATATTTTGATCAATTATTAAGGGAATTAACAATATATTATATTTTTTATCTAAATAATAACTACCAGCAGTCAGCACGCTATCTTTATAAAATATATTATTCCCATTATAAAATATTTGAATTGTGCAATACAACATAGAGTAATAGAAAGCAGGAGTATCATTTATTATATTCAAAAAACTCGGTTTCTTAATACTTATCAGATTGCTATCAATAAACAAAGTATCAGGTTTTTGATTTAAACTATCCAACCCTTTATGCTCACATATTACACTATCATATTTAATTGTTCTATAAAAAAAATCATTAATATTTATTGTTATTACATCATTATTGAAATCGCAAATATTTAATACATTTTGAGAAAAAATATTAAATTGCATAAATATATTAATATTAAGTAAAATTAGAAATTTATAAAAATTTTTGTTCATTTTTTATTATTATCGGACAACAATGATTTTTTACATATTTATGCTCCATGGTTCTATGAATTCTCCATTATCTAATTTAAGTAAATTCATGGGAATAAGTGTATCATCTCTACATTCAAATTTTTTATATGGAACGTAAAAAATATATTTTTTGTTATAAAATTTTTGACCAATATTATTTTTATCACAAATTGCTACTATTTTACTATCAATCATTAATATGCCTTTATAGCCTTCTATATCTCTACCACAATAATTATAAGATATTCTAACAAATGTATCCTTATCGTTAAAAGTTTTATCTTTAACAAAAAATTCTATAAAATAAATAACAGTACTATCAAAATTCATATCAGAAACATACCTATTAAATTTTTTCATGATGTCGTTATTTAATATAAAACTACTAGTTATATTTTCATTATCATTATACGTAAAATTATTATTATTTTTATTATTACATGATTCTAATAAAAATAAAATAATTATAAATATTATTATTTTCTTCATATTTATCTTGTATTTATTAACGTTATTTCAATAAATTAAAATTTCCTATTTAGAGCATTCTCTATTAGTATATTGATTAATTGAGGAAGTGAATATCCTGCAATTTTAGCTTGTACAGGGACAATAGATGCTTCACTCATACCAGGAATAGTATTCACCTCTAAAAAAAATAATTCATCACCATCCCATATATAATCGAATCTAACTACACCAAAGCATGATAAATATTTGTACAAATTTTTTGATGTTGATTGTATCAAATCAGATAAATCCTTGCTGATATCAGCTGGAGTTATTTCATCAGACATTCCAGGAATATATTTCGCCTCATAATCGAAAAAATCATTTTTAGAAATAATCTCTGTTACTGGTAGAGCAATGATATTATCATTATAGCCGAAGACACCACAACTGAGCTCTCTACCTTTGATTCCTTGCTCTATTAATATTTCTTTATCATATTTCCATGCCAATTGTAGAGCTGTATCTAATTCATTAATATTATAAATTTTGCTAAGACCAACGCTACTGCCACTATTAGCTGGTTTGATAAATAATGGGAAATTTAATTGTTCTATTTTATCGATTATATCTTTATATGGCAAAGGAAAAGGGACATATACTGATGGAGCTAAAGAAACTAATTTACTATCATTAACGACAGATTTGCAATAATATTTATTAAAAGTAAGCATAGATACCGAGGCAGAGCAAGTAGTATGAGGTATATTTTTGATTTCGAGATATCCTTCTAGCAAACCGTTTTCGCCTGGTGTACCATGAATGATTATAAAAGCTACATCGAAATTAATTTTTTGTTTATTAAAGCTTGCAGAGAAATCATTTAGTAGTAATTCTACTTCATTATTATTTGAATCTTTGCAAAGCCATTTATCTTTTTGTACATCAATTAGATAAACATTGTATAGATTTTTATCGATATTTTTAGCTATCATATCTGCACTTTTGATGCTGATATCTCTCTCGCCAGAATATCCACCATACATTAGAGCAACATTGAGCATACAATTTATTTTAACAAAGTTTTAGATTTTAGCTTAAAAGTCTTTTAACTATATTAGAAATAGTAGCATTATCTGCTTTACCTGCAAGAGATTTAGAAACGACACCCATAACTTTTCCCATATCCTTTATAGAAGTAGCATTTAGCTCATTTATGACTTTTTTCACTTCATTTTCTATTTCTTCATTTGAAAGCTGAGCAGGTAGATAAGTTTTTATAATTGCAGCCTGCGAAAGCTCTATATCAGCTAAATCAGTTCTATTATTGTTATTATAAATTTCTGCAGATTCTATTCTTTGCTTGTATAAACGCTGCAAAATTTTTATTTCATCAGCCTCGGTTAATTCCCTTTTAGCGTTCCCTTCTGTTTGAGCTAATAATAATGCAGATTTGATAGCTCTGAGAGCATCCAATTTATCAGATTCATGGTTTTTCATAGCTGCCATGATATCTTTAGTTATTTTCTCAATTAATGACATATTATATTAATTTTTTAATTTACAAAATTAAAACAAATTTACTTAATTTATTAAACAATATCAGAATTAGTAGTAATCTCTCCAATCAGTTTTCTTAGTTAATTTTACATCTTGTAGCATAGGAGATTTAATGCGAATAGTGAAATTATATGATTTACGAAAACCAGTAGGTATCCAGTTTAATATTATTTCCCAACAATGCAAATCGCGGTGTATATTTATAGAAGTATAAGTGAAATCTTTCAAATCAAAATCGTAACCAGTCATAAATGAAA
>JAHDSP010000487.1 GCA_018432645.1 Bacteroidales bacterium
AGATGATTTGGCACCTGAAGAAGTAATATTATCATTTACTCCCAAACAAGGTAAATATATAAAGTCTTTGCCACTACACAACTCACAAGAAATAATTGTAGATAATGATAGTGAACTCATGATTAAGTTGAAAATATTCATAACTTATGATTTTATTCAAGAGCTTTTGCAATATGGTGTTGAGGTAAAGGTATTGAAACCAGATTTACTAGCTAAATGGATAAATGAAATACATTCAAATGCATTGAAAAGATATGAGTCTGAGAAATAATTATGCTATTGCATATTAATAATACTAATTATCATATCTTTGCTATTACGTAACAGATTCAATTTCAATATATTAAATATTATTGATAAATAAAAATTTTTTTGTACTTTTGCAAACAAAAAAAACTTGAGAACAAGTTTTTCAAGAAAGGAGAAAACATGAATGGAAAATGAAAAAAATTATCAACCAGAAGAAAATTTAAACGAGGTTGTACAAACAAATGAAATCACTAATGAAAGTGAGGAAATTAATCCCCAAAAGCAGGAAACAATTAATGTATCAGAGGATATAACTACAAAAACTAAGTCTTCTGATGAATTTGATTGGGATGCTCTAATTAGGGAAACTAAAGACTATCGTGATGACGATAGACAAAAATTAGAAGAGAAATACACTAAGACAATGAATGTACTACAAGATAAGGAAATTATCGAAGGTACAGTTATTGGATTTGGAGAGAGAGAAGTATTTGTAAATATAAATTACAAATCAGATGGTGTTATTCCTCTCAATGAGGTGCGTTACAATCCAGATTTGAAGGTAGGTGATAAAATTGAAGTCTACGTAGAGAGCCAAGATGATGGCACTGGACAGTTAATCTTATCTCATAAAAAAGCTAGAATACTTTCAGCTTGGAACAAGATAAATGAATTATACGAAACTAATGCCATTGTACAAGGCTATATAAAATCTAGAACTAAAGGTGGTCTCATTGTAGATCTATATGGCATAGAATGTTTCTTGCCTGGTAGTCAGATAGACGTTAAACCTATTAAAGATTATGATGCTTTTGTAGGTACTACAATGGATTTCAAAATTGTAAAAATAAATCAAGAATTTAAAAATGTCGTAGTCTCTCATAAAGCTATAATAGAAGAAGAAATCGAAGCACAAAAATCTGAAATCATTTCTAAATTAGAAAAAGGTCAAGTTTTAGAAGGTGAAGTCAAAAATATTACTTCTTATGGTGTATTTATCGATTTAGGCGGTATAGATGGTTTAATACATATAACAGATCTTAGCTGGGGCAGA
>JAHDSP010000218.1 GCA_018432645.1 Bacteroidales bacterium
ATTCATTTAGTGATGGTGGTATGATACCTGCCAAATATACTTGTGATGGAGCCAATATATCACCGCAATTATCTTGGGATAACGCCCCCAAAGGTACTAAATCATTTGTATTGATTTGTGAAGATCCTGACGCTCCTATGGGCACTTTCACTCACTGGATACTGTATGATATACCGGCTGATGTTCATGAACTACTTGAAAATTTGCCTAAAGATAAAATTCTACCCAATGGGGCGAAACAAGGGATTGCCGACTTTAAAAAAATTGGCTATGGTGGCCCCTGTCCACCCAATGGTACTCATAGATATTATTTTAAACTTTACGCTTTAGATACTCTATTAAATTTAGAACCTGGCCTTAAAAAAGAAGATATTTTAAAAGCTATGAATGGTCATATCTTAGCTCAAGGACAAATAATGGGGAAATATGCTAGAACTTAATGTTTTTTAATTTTATACAATTCCTTTAATGCTTACAAATTTAGCAATTTTCGCCTCTGGTAATGGCAGTAATGCCGAGAATATTTATCATTATTTTTCAGCTAATCCATCTATTAAAATTAATCTATTATTGACAAATAACAAAAATGCTAAAGTTATTGATCGTTTTAGACAATATAATGTTCCTATTGTAATTATTGATAATTCTTTAGCTAATAATGGTACATTTTTAATAAATATTTGTAATGCTTTTTGTATAGATATTATAATTTTATCAGGTTATTTAAGGACAGTACCAGAGAGTTTAATTGAAAAATATCTGAACAAAATTTTGAATATTCATCCTGCATTATTACCTGAATATGGTGGTAAAGGGATGTATGGAGCTAAAGTACATGAAGCAGTGATAGCTAATAATGAGAAATATTCAGGTATTACAATTCATATTGTAAACCAAAATTATGATGATGGAGAAATCATTTTTCAACATAAAATAAATGTAGAAAATACAGATACTCCAGATAGTTTAGCTGAAAAAATTCATAAATTAGAGTACGAATTCTATCCAAAAATAATAGAAGAATACATCAAATCTTTAGCTAAATAATTA
>JAHDSP010000450.1 GCA_018432645.1 Bacteroidales bacterium
AATTGTTTGCTCAGCAGGCACAGAGCCAGAGGATGAAGTAGATGATATGGCTATTGCTGTAATGAAAGAAGTGGGCATAGATATTAGCCAAAAAAGTCCAAAATCTGTTGAAAAATATATAAATGAATATTGGGATTATGTGATAACAGTATGCGATAATGCTAAGGAAACATGTCCAGTTTTTTTAGGAGATGTGCGACATCGCATTCACATTGGCTTCGAAGATCCAAGCAATATACAAGGATCAGATGAATATAGATTGAATGAATATCGAAGGATTAGAGACGAGATAAAAGAAAAATTTCTTCAATTATATAACGAGATAAGAGAGCAATAAATATAGTCGAATAACCAAATATATTAGATAAATTATTTCAGGGCTAAAGCCCACAGCCTTTTCTTTGTTGTTCCTCGACCTAAAGGTCGTGGTTAATAACTATACTTTATTATCTTACCTAAAGGTCTTTGTCATTAATAGCAATTCGTAAATTGCTCCTACAGGTTGTTGTGTCCGGTGTATCATATGATAATCTGCGGTACTGACTATTTCAGGGCTAAAGCCCACAGATTCTTCTTTGTTGTTCCTCGACCTAAAGGTCGAGGTTAATGAACTACTTTTTGACATCTGACCTTAAGTTTGAGATTAATAACCACCTATTTCATTTCTTATCTGTAAGCCAAGATTATTATTTAGTAGCTTTGTATCTGGCATAATGGTCTGTGCTATATGTCAATAATAGTCTATCTTACACCCACTTCTATTAACCACGACCTTTAGGTCGTGGTCTCAATAAAACAATTAACCGGGCTTTAGCCCTGATAATCTTTTGATGAATTATTCATATTATTTGATAAAAAGTCAATTTATTGTGATTTACTTTGATTTATTATGAAACTTTTTATTAATCATAAAAACTTTTATCATCATCCTCAACTACTAAACTCCTCCACTACTAAACTTTATCCATCAATCTAATCATTCGAAAATCTGTAGTTCAGACTATGTGCGATGATGGACATTTCATTGTGGTAATTCGTTGTTGGGGTAATTTATTAATTGAACATATATATCATCATTATCAATACTTAAAGAAAAATATTTTTTTAAAAATGTATCGAAATGGTTTGAATATAAATGTATACATAAGCGATGTGTATCCGCCATTTGAAATATACCATAATATGAATTTATTGAAGCTTGTACTTTTGACAATAATTGTTTAAAATTAGGATTTTTTTCATTACGCTGTAGAGTGTATGAAAACATATTGAGTTTTCTTTTAAAATTATTCACTACACGACGTCTAACTAAAATATGAGTAGGTTTAATGTAATAGCCTAAGAAGTCTATGCCATTAGACAGCTTTTGAGAAATAGTCTTTTTAGGATGAGGAGTTAGCTTTAATACATTTATTAAAAAATCTTCTATTTCCTTTTTCCATATTTTTAATTGATAAATATCATCTGATAGTATAACAAAATCATCTACATATCTTATATAATATTTTACACCTAATTTTTGTTTTACAAAAAAATCTAGTTCATGTAAATATATGTTTGCAAAAAACTGACTGGATAGGTTACCCAGTGGTAGACCAATCCCTTCTGGATTATTGAAATAGGATTTTGCTGGTGGTATTATTTTCAATTTATTTATGTTACCAGAAAAGATACAATTTTTAGTGGGGTTATGTCTAATGATAGTTTCAGCTACATATGATAATGTATCTTTATTTGTAATAGGCATTTTAGATATCCAATTGTCTATTAAGTTTACTAGGATATTGTGATTAATAGAATTAAAAAAATTGCATATATCCATTTTCAGATAATATTTATTAGCGGGGTTGTGCATGTAATGGTATAATTTAATGACAGCTCTATGGTGTCCTTTACCTTTTCTATTAGCATACGAGCAATCTAGAAATCGTTTATCTATATATGGTTCCATACTATTTACAACCCAGCGATGCACTATACGATCTCTGAAATCTGGTGCTAAAATCTCTCGTGGAGTAGGATCTGCTATTACGAAACAGGTATAGCGAGATGGCACATATTGTTTAGTAGAAATATCTTTTTCTAAAGATAGAGCCATTAATGGTATTTCTAAATATTTTTGTTTTTTTTGTATTGAATTACTTGTATCTTGTGCTGCCTCTAATAATTCTGTTATTAGGTGTTTATTCATATTTATTTTGATTTTTATTTAGTTGAATGCAAAATAATAAAAAGTATGGGTAATTTTATACAATTACCCATACTCTACCTTGGTTTATACATATAGTTATTATCAGTAGTCAGTTATTTTTTTTTAACTAACGCACACAGCGGCAGTAGTTGTTGTTGTTGTAGTTGTTGTTGTTCCAGTTGCCGCTACTCTCGTTGAAGATAACCCAGTTGCCATTGTTGGAGGTATAGGGGAAAGTGTGCATATAAGTCTTTCACTTGGTACATTATGCAGGCGCACCCACATAATCTTTTGTATCCTCATGATTAATCTGCAGCTTATAATGAGGGGAAAGACCTTAAAAAACTTACTGAAAGCCTTAACCATCAGTACCCTTCTTTTTGATAAACCAATTTTGCCATGCTATTGCTTGTTTACTTATTTTCTCTAATCTATCATAATATTGAGCAAAAAATCCGTGACTTATAAATTTGATCTCCCAACTAATCTGTGCATATGCTTTTAATAGTTCTATTTTACCACGTAAGTCTAATAATTGTTCTATATTTTTGTCTATGTAATTTTTACTTGTATTTTTATTAAAATTTACTAATACAGCTATTTCTATACATTGTGATAAGGTCTTTAGCATATCGGTGGAGATAGTTACCCTAAATAGTTTAGGTAGATGCTGATGCATACCATACCAATTTTTGTAAGCTATCACCATATCCATAACTATTGGTGGGTGCTTATACTCTTCATTACTATTGCTCTTGGCTATATCGTACGCGGTTTTTGATGTAGTGTTTGCCATAATATGTTTTTAAATATTTCTCTCTATTCATAGCATCTCGTAGGTCTTCACTCCATTCATAATATATAATTTTAAATGGTGTTCTATGTTTAGTGCTTTTCACTTGGCCACTATTATGCTCCTCGAGACGTCTCTCTACGTCATCTGTGATACCCGTGTACCTTTTACCATCTTTTAAACTTAATAACACGTATACATAACTCATAATTATTCTAATTTTTTTATATTTCTATTAATGTAACCGTTCTGTAAAAGTTACCCTATATAATAATTGCTATATTATATAGGGCTAATTTAAAGTTTAAAATATAAAGCATCATATTCTTTATTTTTAACTAACGCACACAGCGGCAGTAGTAGTTGGTGTTGCAGCCGGTGTTGTTCCAGTCGCCGCTACTCTCGAGGAAGATAACCCAGTAGCCACTGTAGGAGGTATAGGGGAAAGTGGTCCAAAAATATTGAGATTTCCATCCATCTGATGGTGCTGTAGCTGCTTTAGCATAATCTTCTATACTAGGCATATGCCAGTTATTATATCCTTGATAATTATTAGATGCTAAATTTCTACATGTATCTAAACAAGCTTTCCATGTCATAGCATTTCCATTACTTCTAACAGTAGTAAAAACAGTTGGATCATTACTATTACTAGACCTAACCCAATTAGGGGAAGATGGGGTGCCTGCATTGTAATAAAACCCAGGGGTATTATCTGTCTGGTAGATTATCAAGCTTGTAGCAGGAGATGATATTGCATCTCTTTGAGATTTTGTCATACGTGGTATTAATAAGCCACCACTAGTAGATTTGATATCTAACATGGCAGAGTTGTCTGGTGTGCTGCCATCTACGCTGATACCTACATTCTGTGCATATATTTGCACGTTTATCAGCAGCATTGAGCTGATGATAATTACTAATTTACATAATTTTCGCATATCTTTATCTTTTTTTATGGTTTAATTGTGCAAAATTAATCACTTTTTTTATTTAATCAAATTTTTTTTTAGTTTATAAATTTTGTAAAGTTTGTAAAGTTTGTAAAGTTATTGGTTTGCTTGGATAGTGACAGTTTTTTAATCAGCACTATCTAATTCATAAATATTCTCAGCCTTTTTCAATACTTTCTACTTTATGAACTTTATAAACTTTCTACTGCTGAACTCCTCCACTCCTCAACCTTTTATCTTTCAACTTTCCATTACTTTTAACTTTATAAACTTTATAAACTTTCTTCTGTTTATATTTTCAGGGCTAAAGCCCATTCCTCTTCTTTGCTGTTCCACGACCTAAAGGTCGTGGTTAATATCCAGTCTTTTTGTTCTACCTAAAGGTTGTGCCCATTAATAGCAATTCGTTATTGACCCTACAAAGTGTTTTTTCTGATGTTTCATCTATATTTCAGGGCTAAAGCCCATCCCTTTTCTTTGCTGTTCCACGACCTAAAGGTCGTGGTTAATAACTATACTTTATTATCTTACCTAAAGGTCGAGTCATTAGTTGCAATTCGTAAATTGCTCCTACAGGTTGTTGTGTCCGGTGTATCATATGATAATCTGCGGTACTGACTATTTCAGGGCTAAAGCCCACAGATTCTTCTTTGTTGTTCCTCGACCTAAAGGTCGAGGTTAATAACTATACTTTATTATCTGACCTAAAGGTCTCTGTCATTAGTAGCAATTCGTAAATTGTTCCTACAGGTTGTTTTGTCCGGTGTATCATATGATAATCTGCGGTACTGACTATTTCAGGGCTAAAGCCCATAACTTTTCTTTGTTATTCCTCGACCTTCTCTTTGTTTTATCATAAAACATTTTGTCTAATCATAAAAACCTTTATAATCATCCTCAACTACTCAACTCCTCCACTCCTAAACCTTTTATCTTTTATCTTTCAACTTTATAAACTTTTTCACTACTAAACTCCTAAACTTCTACACTCCTCCACTTCTAAACTTCTAAACTCCTCCACTCTTTCCCTCCTCCAATCCAAAAAAATTATCATTGTTTTTTTGTTTAGAAAATTCTCCAGCATTTTTAATAAATCATAAAAATTGTATCAAAAAAATATTTTTTGAGTATTATGAATAAAATCATTATTTTTGTATAAAATAAAGATTTATATGCTTAAGCAAAGTCAACAACTTAGACTATTACAAAAACTTTCTCCTCAGCAGATACAATTGATGAAATTGATACAACTGCCTATTTCAGAGCTAGAGCAAAGAATTAAAGAAGAAATAGAAAATAACCCTGCATTAGAATCAATGGACGATCCAGATATAGATAATAATGAACAAGATAATGTAATTAACGATTTTGATGAAAAAGATGTTATCGAGGATTTTAATACAAATAATCAGGATAATGAAATTGTAGAAAACAATTATGATGACAGCGTAGATGAATATCTAAATGAAGATGATGATATACCTGATTATAAATTATATGTAAATAATAGCTCAGATGAGGATACATCCAATTTTCAATATTATTCGAATAATAGTCTAATAGATAGCTTAATAGAGCAATTGGATTATAAAAATTTAAACGAAAAAGAACGAATAATAGGAGAATACATTATAGGGAATATAGATGATAATGGTTATCTACAGAGAAGTGTAGATGCTATAGTAAATGATTTATTATATATTAGAGCTATACAAACTGATCAAAAGGAAGTAGAGAAAGTACTAAATATTATCCAGCAGTTTGATCCACCTGGTATAGCTGCTAGAAATTTGCAAGAGTGCTTATTACTACAGTTGCGAGCTATACAACAAAAAACTCCAGAAGTATTATTAGCTATAGAAATATTAGAAAATTACTATGAAGAGTTTACAAAAAAACATTATGATCAAATAATCAAAAAAGCTAATATTAATGAAGAGCAATTAAAATCAGCTATTTCTGAAATTCTAAAACTAAATCCTAAACCTGGAAACTCTCAAGCTCAAGTGGGTAATCAAGCTATAAGTATTATTCCTGATTTTATTATTACTATAAATGATGGCGAATTAGAGTTAACATTAAATAATGACAATATCCCCTATTTGCGGACTAGTAAAAAATATGAAAAATTATATGAAAGTTTATCAAAACAGTCT
>JAHDSP010000315.1 GCA_018432645.1 Bacteroidales bacterium
CATTAGATTCGATAAATTTTTCAATTTTTGCAGCAGCTTTTTCTGTTTCTACAGCACTATATCCTTCAGGTAATTGTATAACTGTTATTAAATCTCCACCATCAATATTAGGAATATATTCAGTACCAATGAACCATTTACCAATAATCACAGATAGACCTACTAAAGCTATCATTATAACAACAATTATAGTCTTATGATGTAAGCACCATTTAATTAATTTACCATAATAATTTTCTAAATTAACATACCATTTCTCAGAAATTTCATATATCTTGAGCTTCTTTTTTTGTTTTGCAGGTTCTACGAATATTTTACTGGTAAGTGTAGGGGTAAGAGTGAGAGCTATCAATAATGAACCAAGCATAGTAGCAGCACCAATTATAGAAAATTGTTGAAAAAATATACCAACAATACCACCAGCAAAAATCAAAGGAAAAAATACAGCTATAGTAGTGAAAGTAGAAGCACTGATAGCAAGACCCATCTCTCCAGTAGCAAACATAGATGCTTCTTTCTTTTTTATGCCCCTATCAAGGTATTTATTAATATTTTCTACAACAACTATACTATTGTCTACTACCATACCTATAGCCACTACCATAGACATAAGAGTAAAAACATTGATCGTAAAGCCACTAATCATCATAGTAATAAGTGCTATAAGCATAGAAAAAGGAATAGAAAGACTTATTATTAAACTAGAACGCCAAGCTCTCAAAAATAACCATACAACTAATATAACCCATAATCCTCCCCATAGTAAAGTTTGTACTATATTATTGATAGAACCATCTATGATTTCTGTAGTATTAAAAACCTCATATAATTTAGTACCTTGCGGTAAAGGAATCTTGTTGATTTCTTTCATTACCGCCTCATAGACTTGTAAAGCATTAGCTTTAGATTGTTTTTGTATTAATAAAGCAGTAGCTCTACTTTGATGAGTTCTAGCTATTTCATCTTTTTCTTTAATTTGTTTTTTTACAGTAGCTATATCTTTAAGCCTGACGACCTGACCTAGATATGTATTTAATGGTAAATTTTCTAATTTTTCTAAAGAACTTACTTGTCCTTTTATAGTAATATTTATATCCCAAATACCAGATTTTATAGAACCAGCAGGAATATTTAAATTCAAGCTTTTCAATAAATTAGAAATATAGTCCATAGATAATCCATATTTTTCTGCCTTTAAAGGATCAACCTCAATAGCAATTTCATACTCGGGTTGAGCTATTGGCATTACGCTACCTACACCATCTATATGTTGTAAACGTGGAGAAATAACTTTATCTATGAGGTCACTTATATTTACACTTTCATCAGAGGTTTGTAAACCAAGGATAACAACTGGCATCACTGAAGAGTTAATTTTCATTATCGTTGGCTGCTGAGCCTCTCTGGGTAATTGTGATTTAACTAACTCTATGAGATCTCTAGCATTAGCCGAAGCCTCACTAATATCTGTACCCCAATTAAATTGCAAAGAAATAGTGGATACATTATCTTTTGAAAAACTTTGAATTTTTTTAATATTTTCTGTACTAGCTAAAACAATTTCTAAAGGATTAGTTACTTCCTTCTCTACTTGTTCTGCATTAGCACCAGGATATACTGTTATTACTGTCAAAGTAGGTAATTCTATATCTGGAAATAAATCTCGAGGTAATCTAAATATTGCTAAAAATCCAAAAAGGACTATAGCAGCATAAACCATATAAGTAGCTACTGGATTTTTTACTGATACATCTGTAATTTTCATATATTTTACTAATTTAAATAGTTTATTGTATTACCTGTACTGTAGTGCCAACTTCTAAATTTTTTTTACTAGAAATGATAACTTTATCACCCTCATTCAATCCTCCTTCTAAAATTACATTTTCACCCAAATACTGTATAATATGTACTTCTTTTTTTTCTATTTTATTTTGATTATTAACAATATAAACAAAGTAAAGATTACTCTCTGGTTCTTTGATAATAGCTTGTAAAGGAATGGAAATGACATCATTATTAATAATATCGATAAAAACTTTACCTGTCATACCAGGTTTATATTTCATTGACGTATTATTAATTTTAGCTCTAATAGTAGCTGTAGCTTTAGTAGAATTAAGTGTAGGACTGATGAAATCTATCACACCTGTCAATGTATCAGTATTATATGAATTTGCAATGAGTTTTATTTTAGAATTATTTTTTATATGAGGTAAATCTTTCTCACCGACTTCAAATTCGAAATATAAAGGATTTATTTTTACTAAATGTAGAATGCCTGTTGACAATGTTTGTCCTATGTCAATGGATGCTGAAAAAAAATAATTCTCTCCTTCATGAGCTAATAATTTATCGACGACACCATCAAAAGGAGCTTTAATTTCTGTATTTGATTTTAAAAGATTATATCTAGCCTCAGCAGCTTCATATTGAGCTTTAATGTGATCAAAGTCTTGCTGGCTAACAGATTGTTTTTCAGCTAAATTTTTGACTCTTTGATAATCTTTTTTCAGAGCTTCATATTCAGCTTGAGAC
>JAHDSP010000239.1 GCA_018432645.1 Bacteroidales bacterium
TACACTACAAGGCTATGTAGATACACTCATCGATGGTGCAGTAGCAGATCCTGACGTTAATATGAAATATCTCCAACGTTCTTCTTTTACTATCGAAAGAATGATTACAATGGTAGAAGATTTAGAAACCATAACAAAATTGGAACAAAATGCTGATCCTTTGCATATAACAAAATTTGATTTTATTGCTTTAGTAAAAGAAGTTATAGACATTATGGAGCTAAAGGCCAATACTAGAAATATTCAAATGATAATTCAAAATCATACAAGTGTACCAGTTTATGTATTAGCAGATAATGACAAAATAAGGCAAGTATTAATAAACTTAATAGACAATTCTATAAAATATGGGAGACAATCGGGTAAAACTTTTATAAAAATATACTATTTTGAGCAAAATTTACTAATAGAAGTTGAGGATAATGGCATAGGTATCGATGAAGAGAATTTGCAAAGAATTTTTGAAAGATTTTATCGTGTAGATAAAAGTAGAAGTAGAGATGTAGGTGGTACCGGCCTCGGTTTAGCAATAGTAAAACATATCATAGAAGCTCATAATCAGCATATAAATGTGAGATCAAAGGTAGGTGTAGGCACTACTTTTACTTTCACTTTACCTCTTGCTAATTAAAAATTAATACATTCCATTCATATCATTGTCGTCTTCTTCTATAAGTTGTTTCTGTTGTTTTTCTTTATAATTTCCAGTTAATTTATAGCTAAGGGTACATCTTAAAGATAAACCTCCATGATAATTTTCTACTATAGAGTAATAAGAAGGTTGATAATACTCAACCTTGAAACGTGCTGTATTAAATAGATTTCTAACAGTAATACCTAAATCTAATCTGTCCCATGATTTTTGTACTGATAGATGTGAACCCAAAAATGAGCCTCTTTTACCTTGACCAGTTTCAGTAGGCATACTATACATGATCATCCATTGCAAACTCCAATTTTTCTTAAATTTAAATTGATTATTTAATCTAGCAAAGCCACCATATGATTCACTTTTCACACTAGCATCTACATTAGAGCCATCTATAATATTATAATAAAATACAGTACTTAACATTAAATTCCAAAAATCAAATATCCTATATTGAAAAGTAATGTCTAATCCATAAGAGCTAGAAGATTTATAATTTTCGTAAGTTGTCAAATAAACAGTATCATTCAATTGTTTGATATAACTACTTATCATATCTGTAGCATTACGATAGAACAAAGATGGAGCTATTAACCCTTTTTTGAAATACTGCATAAATGATAATTCGAAAGAGTTTATATATTCTGGCTTTAGATATGGATTACCACTTCTCAAATATGGGTATGATGAGTAATCTGTATGTGGATTTAAGTACCAAAACCAAGGTCTATTTACTCTACGACTATAAATAAACTGTATTTGTTGATTTTTATTTATATTATAAGAAAGAGCTCCAGAAGGATATAGGCTGTAGTAAGTATTATTATTATCATTAGAATTATATTCTCTAGCATTAGTATTTACCATCTCTCCGCGTACTCCTAATGATAATCCCCATTTTTTAATTTTTGTGTTAAAAACGACATATATGGCATTTACAAATTCATCATACAAAAAATGATTACTCTGAGCTGTATCAATAATAAATATATTTTCATTAAAAAGAAAATTGTAATATCTAGTATCCATATCATATTTTCGTAAATTAGATTCGAAACCACTTTCTATTTTTGTACTATCATTAAATGGATATGTATAATCTATCTTTAAATATCCTTGGATATTATCAGTCAGTTCGTAAGTTTTATTCCATATAGATGATTGAGTGGTAGATGGAGTAACATGATCTGATTCATAATAATTTCTTTTTAAGAAACTATATGCAGGAGAATAGCTAGGATACACAGCAGCATTGATATCTAATTTATGATCTTTTTTAGTAAATTTATGTGTATAATAAAGTGCTAAACTCAGATTGCTAGAGGTGTCGTCAGCTGTTTCTAAGATATTATAAATTTGTGTAGGATTTTTTAAAGTATCAGAATATTCTACCCATGTATCAGACTCATCCTCATCTACGCGGTATCTATACGAAGCACTAAGTCCTATAGTATTGTTATTATTAGGTCTCCATTCTATAGTTCCTCGTATATTTTGATTCCATCCACCATGATTACTATAATTATTTTGATTTAAATAATGTAATTCATTTAAATTATAATTCTCGGTATAAGTAGTACCCTTCATATAGTGCTTCCTATAGCGAGCAGAATATTGAATATTGAAAGTAAATTTTTTAATATCATATGAAACAGCTAACATAGCTGATAAAGGTGAAAATAGAGGTTTAAAATTTGAAAAATTTTGAACATTTTTATTCATTAAACCACCAGAAATACGTATCATACTATTTAATCCAAAAGTTTTTTGCTTTTTTAGTTTTAGATTTAGAATACCACTAGTCCCTTCTGGATTGTATTTAGCAGATGGATTAGATAAAATCTCTATATTCTCTATCTCTTCAGCATTAATCTGCTCTAAAATAGTTTTATTATCACCTAAAAGAGCTACAGGACGACTATCTATTAAAATGGTAACATTTTGATTTCCTCTCAAGCTCACATTTCCTTCATCATCGACCTCTACACCAGGCACATTCTCTAAAACATCTAAAGCAGTACCACCTTTAGCTGTTAATATTTGATCTACATTTACAACTCTTTTATCTGCTTGCAGTTCTATCATCGGTTTTTCTGCAACTACTGCTACTCCCTCCAACATAAATGATGAAGGTTTAATCATAATAGTACCTAAATCAATAGCAAATTTGCCACTACGAGGATTTAATAAAATATCTGAAACAGTTTTATTCGTATAGCCAACAAAACTAATTTTTATGTAGAAATTACCAACACCTTTATGTTTTAAATTAAAATTTCCATTAACATCAGTAGTAGTACCATTAATTAAAGAGCTATCTTTAGCTTGATACAAAGCGATGACAGCAAATTCAATAGGATTATGTGTAATAGAATCTATAACTTTACCTGTAATA
>JAHDSP010000075.1 GCA_018432645.1 Bacteroidales bacterium
CGACGTTGTAGATTATCAACATCTAAAAGCTCAAAGCGTCTCTCCGCAATGTCCTCATTGCAAAAGCATCCATATTAAAAAAAATGGCCACCAGCAAGGCCAGCAAATGTATAAATGCAAAAATTGTGGTAAAAACTTCCGTGAGACTACTGGCACCTTTGTCTATTACCTTCACAAAAAAGAATTAATGCTCGACTATATTCGTCTAATGCTTGAAGGTAAAACCTTACGTCAATGCTCCAAAGAACTTCGTATCTCTCTACCTACTAGCTTCGAATGGCGACATCGTATTCTATCTGCTCTCAGAAGCTTCGAAAATAATGTAAACTTCTTTGGAATTATGGAAATAGATGAGCTAAAATTGAAATATTCTGAGAAAGGGCGTAGATATAAAACTTTAGAAGAATATCTATTAGCTCAAGAACTAAAAACACACAATGTAGCTGTACTATCTATGATAGACAGAAGTGGTAATATGCTCTGCAAATTAACTGGTTTAGATTATGTGAAACGAGATCAAATAGATAAAATATTATTAGCTAGGATATCTAAAAATGCTGTTATTTGCTCGCCAGATAATGAAGAATTCAAGAATCTGAAGACTCAGAGCATAAAAGAGAAAACTATAATTACTAGGAGAACAAAGAAGCATGGACAGCATGGATTAGCAATAATTAAAGATAAGGAAAATGATTTTGCTTGGTGGATAAATAATACCTTTAGAGGCGTGGCTACGAAGTATTTGCAGAGCTATATAATGTGGTATGTAGTGAAGCACAAATATTTATTGAACAGAGTGATAGAAGATATAGGTAGGATGTTGAATTTAGCAGCGTCAGACTGGGAGGCGTGGTATGTATTTATGAGATTGAGATTAAAGCATAGGGAAAAGCTAACATAATTAAAGATTCTTATTCTTCCCCACTCTTACTATCTATATTTAAATTTTTAACCTTTTATAAATAAATTCTTTTGAATATTTTTTTTTAAACTTATTTCTTAACGATAATTTTTAATAAAATCAAACTATATTAAACAATTTTTTACTATTTTAAATTTTTTTTTAGTTTTGATTGAAAAATTTTATTTAATTTTGCAAAAAAAAATGGTGGATGTAGTTCAATGGTTAGAGCACCAGATTGTGGATCTGGAAGTTGTGGGTTCAAGTCCCATCATCCACCCTTTTTAAATTAATAATTAATATTTTCACAGTATTTATAATAAAAATCATTTTTTTATTTTATAAAAAAATAAATTTTTATATTTGCAATAACAATTAATCAAAAAATAAGGAGGTAATTATGGGAACAAGAGGTAAATCTATCGTTAAGTTAGATGTAAACAAGCTTTTAGAATTATTAAACAAAGCTTATGCAGATGAATGGTTAGCTTATTATCAGTATTGGGTAGGAGCAAAAGTAGCTAAAGGTATAATGAGAGAACCAGTAGCTAATGAGCTCATGGAACATGCTAATGAAGAACTAGAACATGCAGATAAATTAGCAGAACGCATTCTACAATTAGGTGGAACACCTATCATTAAACCAGAAGATTGGTACAAGATGTGCAATTGCGGATATGAAGCACCAGAAAATCCTAATACTGAAGCATTATTAAAACAAAACATTAAAGGTGAACAATGTGCTATTGGTGTTTATAATAAATTATTAGAATTCATCGGTGGTAATGATCCTATTACTTTTCATCTAATTCGCGAAATTCTCGAAGATGAGGTAGAGCACGAAGATGATTTAGAAAATTTACTTGAAGATTTCGAATCTATGAAAAAATAATTTTTTCATAAAAAATTTAATAAAAAAAGCCTCATTTGAGGCTTTTTTTATTAATATATTCATAATTTTTAAAAATCATCAAATAAGGATAATTGATTAACTTTCTTTTCGATATTTTGATTTTTATTGTTATAAACTTTTTGCTCGTGATTCTCTTTTTTATAAAAATAATGTAAAGAATGTTGGTCATTATTTTGAATAAAATCATTAATAATAGTTCTAATAAATTTATTAGGAGTAGTGCCACTGATTTTACAAAATTCTTCAAATTTAATTGCAGTACCATTAGGAATAGCAAATTTATATTTTCTATATTTAGCTTTTTTTCTTGACATAATAAAGTTATTTTATAATTTCATTAACATCTTGCATTATTTTATATAAATAATTTTCAGCTTTAGCCTTACTACTACTTTCTATATAAATACGAATAATAGGTTCAGTATTAGATGGCCTCATATGTATCCATGTATCATCATTATTTGTTAGTTTAAGTCCATCAATATTAATAAAGTCAAATTGTGAATTACGTTTTTGAATTTCATCTAAAATATATTCAATGGGTAAATTAAAATTGCTAATTTCAATTTTAGATTTTATCATATGATAATAAGGATAATAAGATTTGATGACTGATACAGGCTTTTGTTTATTAGCTAAAAAACTTAAAAACAAAGCTATGCCTAGGATAGCATCTCTGCCATAATGTAATTCTGGTAAAATGACTCCTCCATTGCCTTCGCCACCGATTACTGCTGCCACTTCCTTCATTTTATTTACTACATTTATTTCTCCTACTGCAGAATAATATAAAGGACAATTATATTTATCTGCAATGAATTTAACCGCTTGAGTTGTACTCAAATTAACAACTACAGGGCCAGGTTTATTCTCCAGAATATAATCAGCAATGGCTACAATGGTATATTCTTCACCAAACATATCTCCATTATCACAAATTATAGCTAATCTATCAACATCTGGATCTACTGCAAAACCTACATCTGCTTTATTAGTTTTCACATTAAATGATAATTGAGATAAATTTTCAGGTAATGGTTCTGGTGAATGCTCGAAAATACCATTTACATCATCATTTAATAAAATATAATTTTCTACTCCTAATGCATCAAATAATTTTCTAATAGCTATACTACCAGTACTATTAATAGCGTCAACAATAATTTTAAAATTAGATTGTCTAATTAAATCTCTTTTAACATAAGGTAAATCCAAAATTTTATTTATATGATAATCTATCAAATCTGGAGCCTCATAAATTTGTCCAAATTTATCTTCTTTAACAAGAGAAAAAGATGATGTATCACTAACAATGTTTTCAATTTTATTCAGAATATCTTCAGTAATGAATTCACCTTTTTCATTAAAAAATTTAAGAGCATTCCAATTTTGAGGATTATGACTAGCGGTTATCATTATGCCACCTTGAGCATTTAAATACTTAACTCCCATTTCCATACTAGGAGTGGTGCTATAATCTGCATCAAACACGTCAATACCAGTACATATCAAACTATTTATTACTAAATTTTTTATAGAATTTCCTGATATTCTACTATCTCTACCGACAATGACTTTGGGTAAAGCATCTTGATATTGGTTTTTAATAACAGTAGCAAAGGCTAAAGAGTATTTTACTACATTTATAGGATCTAATCCGTCACCATCTCCTATGGTACCTCTAATACCTGAAATAGATTTAATAAGTGGCATAAATTATTATTTTGCTTTTCCTTGATTTGCTACTTTGTCCATAGCAGCTTTTAATTTTTCTTCATCTGCTAGGAAATATCTATTAATTGGTTTTAAATTATCATCTAATTGATATACAAGAGGAATGCCAGTAGGAATATTAAAATGCAATATTACATCTTCACTCATTTGATCAAGATATTTTACAACTCCTCGTAAACTATTACCATGAGCAGATATCAAGACTCTTTTATTATCAAGCAAATCATATTTTATTTGATTTTCCCATAAAGGAATAACTCTATCTACAGTATCTTTTAAAGACTCACCAAGCATATATTGTATATTATCCACATCAGAATATCTAGATTCTTTTATCATATCTGCAATTTCATCTTGAGAAAGGAGTGGTGGACGAACATCATAAGCTCGTCGCCATAAAAGAACTTGTTCCTCTCCATATTTAGCTGCCATTTCAGATTTATTCAATCCTTGCAATTTACCATAGTGTTTTTCATTTAGTCTCCATGTTTTTATTTCTGGTAACCACATTCTATCCATTTGTTCCAAAATTAACCAAAGTGTTTTAATTGCTCTTTGTAATACAGATGTATATGTTATGTCAAAATCAAATCCTTTTTCTAGTAAAATTTTACCAGCTTCTATAGCTTCTTGCTCACCTTTAGGAGTTAATGGTACATCAGTCCATCCTGTAAAAATATTAGCACGATTATATACACTTTCACCGTGTCTCACTAATACTAAAGTTTTCATATTTCACATTTTTAAAAACTTAAATTTTATATTTATCCATTACATATTGCTGTATACTCAATAATTTTTTATTAGCCACATCCTCTGTACTATCAATCATCATCATTAACTCAATTATCTTTTGACTTTCATATGCTTCTTCTTCATTGATACTATCTAATAAAGATATTAAATGAGGATAAGTATTTTTAGCTATATCATTATAAACTCTAAAAAGTTCTAGTGCGCCCTGTCTAAATGTATCCTCAACCTTAAATGGTTTTTCATATTTTTTTGTAATTGTATCTAACACAGTTTGATATTCATGTAAAAGTATTTGCAAAGTATCTGTAGGTTTACTGTCATAAATAGCAAAATATATCTTAGCCTCATGCTGCAAAACTGTATGTTGATCATCAACTAATTTGTTATTGAATTCAATAACTTTATTTGTATTAATTTTTTTACACGAAGGCAAAGCTAATAATAATGTAGCCAATAAAAAAAAGCCAATAAATTTCTTTCTCATAATTACAAATTTTTTTACAAAGATATTAAAAAAAATAATAAATAATTAAATTTTTTATTTTTAAAATATTTGAGTTGCAAAGTATTGGCAAAATTAATAAGTAGTAAAATGAGAAAGAATTAAGATAAATTTAAAAAGGGAAAGTAAAAAATTATTTAAATGTTATAGATTAAATATGTTAATGACATCAGAGCACTGTACCTCTGCCATGCACCTCTATCCGATGCCGCCAAATTCAGCAATCTCCCCGTATCTTCTATAATCTTCTCCGCCAGATACTTCCCTTTAATAACAAACCACATAATGTAGTTTGTCAAATACTTTGTCGCCACTCCACGAAACTTATAATATATCCAGCCTACAAAATCTGTTATCTTCTCATGAACAGTTGATACACTATATATCCCACTTTTCATCTTATTTTTGTTAGTAATTTCTTTGTGTTTAATGTGTTCTGCATTTACAGTCTTAAAAGCTTTTTTATTGCTACCACACACAATAGAATCTTTGGATATACGAGATTTTAGAAAATCAGATATGTGATCGGCTTGCACTCTTTTATCTTCTAATTTTTTGAAAAGTATATTTCCACTCCTATCTGTGGCTGCTATTATTGCTACTTTTGTTGGCTTCTTTTTTGTTAGCTTTTTTATATCTTGCTTGTCTCGCTTCTTTTTGCCTTTCTCTGAATAATTCATCAGCAATTCCTCTAATTCTACTATGCCAAAAAAATTTACATTATCTTCAAAAGATTGCATAGCACATAAGATTCTGTGTCTCCAAAAGAAACTCGTTGTTAAACTTATATGAACAATTCTAGCACACTCTCTCAAGCTCATACCAGCAGACATACATTTGATATATTCGAGCATTTTGCCTTTTTCATGAACACCGTACATAAAGGTA
>JAHDSP010000440.1 GCA_018432645.1 Bacteroidales bacterium
TACACTACAAGGCTATGTAGATACACTCATCGATGGTGCAGTAGCAGATCCTGACGTTAATATGAAATATCTCCAACGTTCTTCTTTTACTATCGAAAGAATGATTACAATGGTAGAAGATTTAGAAACCATAACAAAATTAGAACAAAATACTGATCCTTTGCATATAACAAAATTTGATTTTATAACTTTAGTAAAAGAAGTTATAGACATTATGGAGCTAAAGGCTAATACTAGAAATATTCAAATGATAATACAAAATCACACAAGTGCACCTCTTTATGTATTAGCAGATAAAGAAAAAATAAGGCAAGTTTTAATAAACTTAATAGACAATTCTATAAAATATGGAAGACAATCAGGTAAAACTTTTATCAAAATATATTATTTTGAGCAAAATTTACTTATCGAAATTGAGGATAATGGTATAGGTATCGATGAGGGGCATTTGCAAAGAATTTTTGAAAGATTTTATAGAGTAGATAAAAGTAGAAGCAGAGAAGTAGGTGGTACTGGATTGGGTTTAGCAATAGTAAAACATATTATAGAGGCTCACGATCAGCATATTAATGTAAGATCAAAAGTAGGAGTAGGCACTACTTTTACTTTCACATTACCTCTAGCTAATTAAAAATTAATACATCCCATTCACGCCATTACCATTTTCTTCAGTATTTAATATCTGATTTTGTTGCTTTTCTTTGTAATTTCCTGTTAATTTATAGCTAAGGTTGCACATCAAAGATAAACCACCATGATAATTTTCTATTATAGAGTAATAAGAGGGCTGATAATATTCAACCTTGAAACGAGCTGTATTAAATAGATTTCTAACAGTAATACCTATGTCTAATCTGTTCCATGATTTTTGTACTGACAGATGTGAACCTAAAAATGAGCCTCTTTTACCTTGACCAGTTTCACTAGGCATATTATAAATTATCATCCATTGCATACTCCAATTTTTCTTAAATTTAAATTGATTATTTAATCTAGCAAAGCCACCATAGGATTCACTTTTCACAGTAGCATCTATATTAGACCCATCTATAATATTATAATAAAAGACAGTATTTAGCATTAGATTCCAAAAATCAAATAATTTATATTGAAAAGTGAGGTCTAATCCATAAGAACTTGATGATTTGTAATTTTCATAAGTAGTTAAATAAACTGTATCTGTAATTTGTTTTATATAACTACTTATCATATCTGTAGTATTACGATAGAACAGAGATGGAGTTATTAATCCTTTTTTGAAATATTGCATAAAGGATAATTCAAAAGAATTGATATATTCTGGCTTTAGATATGGATTACCGCTTCTCAAATAGGGATATGATGAGTAATCTGTGTGTGGATTTAAGTACCAAAACCAAGGTCTATTTACTCTACGACTATAAATAAATTGGATTTGTTGATTTTTATTTATATTATAGGAAAGAGCTCCAGAAGGATATAGGCTATAGTAAGTATTATTATTATCATTAGAATTATATTCTCTAGCATTAGTATTTACCATCTCTCCGCGTACTCCTAATGATAATCCCCATTTTTTGATTTTTGTGTTAAAAACGAAATATATGGCATTTACAAATTCATCATACAAAAAATGATTACTCTGTGCAGTATCAATGATATAAGTGTTTTCATTAAAAAGATAATTGTAATATCTAGTATCCATATCATATTTGCGTAGATTAGATTCGAAACCACTTTCTATTTTTGTGCTATCATTAAAAGGATATGTATGATCTATCTTTAGATATCCTTGTATATTATCAGTCAATTCGTAAGTTTTATTCCATATAGATGATTGAGTAGTAGATGGGGTAACATGATCAGATTCATAATAATTTCTTTTTAATAAACTATATTCAGGAGAATAGCTAGGATATACTGCAGCATTGATATCTAATTTATGATCTTTTTTAGGAAATTTATGAGTATAATAAAGTGCTAAACTCAGATTGCTTGATGTATCGTCTGCAGTTTCTATGATATTGTATATTTGAGTAGGATTTTTTAAAGTATCAGAATATTCTACCCAAGTGTCAGACTCTTCTTTATCTACACGATATCTATACGAAGCATTAAGTCCTATAGTATTGTTATTATTAGGTCTCCATTCTATAGTTCCTTGTATGTTTTGATTCCATCCTCCATGATTACTATAATTATTTTGATTTAAATAATGTAAAGCATCAAGGTTATAATTTTCTGTATAAGTAGTACCATTCATATAGTGTTTCCTATAGCTAGCAGAATATTGAATATTAAAAGTAAATTTTTTAATATCATAAGAAACAGCCAACATTGCAGATAAAGGAGAAAACAGAGGTTTGAAATTTGAAAAATCTTGAACATTTTTATTCATCAAGCCACCAGAAATACGTATCAAACTATTTAGTCCAAAAGATTTTTGTTTTTTAAGTTTTAAATTTAGAATGCCACTAGTACCCTCAGGGTTGTATTTAGCAGATGGATTAGATAGGATTTCTATATTCTCTATCTCTTCAGCATTAATCTGCTCTAAAATAGTTTTATTATCACCTAAAAGAGCTACAGGGCGATTATCTATCAAAATAGTAACATTTTGATTGCCTCTCAAGCTCACATTTCCTTCATCATCAACCTCTACACCAGGTACATTCTCTAAAACATCTATAGCAGTACCACCTTTAGCTGTTAATATTTGATCTACATTTACAACTCTTTTATCTGCTTGCAGCTCTATCATTGGTTTTTCAGCAACTACTGCTACGCCCTCCAGCATAAATGATGAAGGTCTAATCATTATAGTACCCAAATCGATAGTAAATTTACCACTACGAGGATTTAATAAAATATCTGAAACAGTTTTATTAGCATAACCAACAAAACTAATTTTTATGTAAAAATTGCCTACTCCTTTATGTTTTAAATTAAAATTTCCATTAACATCAGTAGTAGTACCATTAATTAAAGAGCTATCTTTAGCTTGATACAAAGCGATGACAGCAAATTCAATAGGATTATGTGTAATAGAATCTATAACTTTACCTGTAATA
>JAHDSP010000566.1 GCA_018432645.1 Bacteroidales bacterium
ATTATATACATTGCGGGTTGTTATTTATTGTCAGCAGATGCACACAAATGATCATAAATTATAAATTAGTTTTGAGGAATTTAGAAGTTTAGGAATAATGAGCGCTGAGTGATAGATTAAAGTTTTTATAAGCTAATTATCGAAAAAAATAAACTTTACCCACTCAAAACGTAATAGAACATTAATTTCCCTTTACCTTTTATTTCACTTGAAAAAGTTGTATTAATTACTTGAATTTACGACATTTTAAGGGCAAACTATTTAATATACCTAAATATATTTACCAAAAAATCCACAATTATCAACTACACAACACATATAAATCGTCTCTTTTGGGAATACACATTATAGGAATTTGTGTTTTTTTTAGTAAATCTTTAGCATTGGGTCCCATAATGTAATCTATCGCTCCCCAATATTTATTCACCATAATAAGGTATAACCCTATCTGGTCTATAGTAGCTAATGATATGCTACTCTGCTCGATGGTATAGACTGTGAAATCAGTATCAATGATAGAATAGTTTAAATCCAATTTATCATAAAGCTGTGTTAGACTAGTAAAATTACTCATAATACCAAGTTTGTAATTCTGGTCTTTCACTTTGGGCTTGTAAACAGTGATTTGACTATTAGCAATTCTCGCAAAATAAGAACCCCATAGTATTTTTTCTTTTTCTTCCTTTTCGAAATTCATAGCAAAAGCAATTTTATCTAATGGCAAAATAGTAGCATTATTAGGCACGAGAATTAATGGCACTCTGCTATTGCGAAAAAAATGTAGAGTTTGTGAAATAGTAGTTCCCAAGCTGGTTTTATTACCTATAAAACTAGCTACAAAAAAAATAGCTTCATATTTAGAACTTGCTTGGATAAGCCATTCTTTCATTGGCATATCTAATTGCAATCCCATTGCTGGAATTTTAAATTCAATATTTATATAGTTAATAAGTTTTTTTAAAAGATCTTTATTGAATTCTGGTGGAGCACAAATGGTTAGCTGTGCTCCGAAACTTTTAGCATAAATAATAGACTGCGCTAAAGCACTTGGGGATGAATAATTTTCATTTATTATTAAAAAAACATTCCAGTTTCTCTCTGTGGGGGGGTCTTTGATATTATAATACCATTCGGGTAATGTTATTGGATATATAGCTTGGTCTTCCATTCTTTGTTTTCTGTTTTAATTATTACCAAATATATTCCTGTTTTTAAATTTTTTGTAGAAATTGTTTCAAAATTATTAATTAATTTTTTAGTCATTAATAAAGATCCTTTCTCATCAAAAATATAGAGAATGCCGTCATTACCACCAAATGCAATATTTACCTCATCAATGGCAGGATTGGGATAAATAATTGGTTGTTGATATGATAGCAAAGAAGGATTATTTACATTATTCAATATGCTAAGTGCATTTAAATAGTTATTTATCAACTGATTATAATTTTTAGCAAAAACAAAAATAAATGACAATTGCAGAGAGTCTAAGTAATTAATGTTTAGTGGACCAGCTTTTACTAATACAGAAACATCATTACCATAGCTTTGACTACCAGCCATAGTTCTATCAGTTGTGAGGCATGTTCGTTTTTCTACATCTGTAAAACCATCATAAATATTAATAGATCCATCAGCACCATCATTATCTATAGCATAAATACTATAGGGTAAATCTGTTAATAATCCGATACCAGCGAAATAATTAGAATCTATATCAAAAGTTACTGCTCCACGAATGGCATCTACACCAATAGCTTTATTCCCTTTCTCTCCTATATCCCAATCAGCAAATATTCCAAAATAAAAATTATCAATATCATCATTGGAATTATTTATAATATTATAATTAACAACAAAAAAATCTTGATTTAGTCCAGAAATGTAATTATAAGATCTTTGCTTAATATCAATGCCAATAGGCAAAAAGCTCAATGAATCATTATAGCTACACACTACATTCCTTGTATGATTAGTGATATTTGTATAAGAATAAATTTCATTTTTAATTTTAAAACTATTTTTTAGTTGATCATTTACACCATAAATATTATCTGAAATTCTGCCATCAGACACACCAGCTACTATACCAATGGCA
>JAHDSP010000506.1 GCA_018432645.1 Bacteroidales bacterium
AAAGAATATACATCATCATTCATTAATACAACAATTACAAAATAATAATGTGAAAGCAGGATTAGTATTAAATCCTTTTACTCCATTAGAACTAGTTTATGACAATTTACCTTATGTAGATTTTATTTTGCTAATGTCTGTAAATCCTGGATTCGGAGGACAGGAATTTTTACCTTTTACAATTAAAAAAGTTAAAAAACTTAGTGATTTTATAGAAAAAGAAAAATTAAATTGTCAAATAGAAATAGATGGTGGAATAAATTTAGAAAATGCCAAAGAAGTTATAGCTGCTGGAGTAGATATCATAGTAGCTGGCACTTCTATCTTTAAAGCATATAACCCAATAGAAGTAATTAATGAAATGAAAAAAATGGGAAATTAAATTACTCTTTCTCAAAGAAATTAATATCAAACTACCTAAAAACTAATTAATAATTGTTAAAATAATTTTAAGTGAATAATGAAACATTATATACTATAACCTCAATATTATCCGATTACAACTATTCTCTAGCAGAGCATTTGTATATACATATCCCTTTTTGCAGGTATAGATGCCCATATTGCTCATTCTACTCCACTATATATCTAAATGATGATACAAAAAATCAATTTTTAGATGCATTAATAAATGAAATAGAAATAAAAAATTTTTTATTATCTAAAAATATTAAAACTATATATTTAGGAGGTGGCACCCCATCTATGTTATCAATAAATGATTTAGGAAAAATTTTTGATAAAATATTAATAAATCATCAATTAGATAAAAATGCAGAAATAACGATAGAAGCTAATCCAGAAGATATAAATAAAGAATTAGTAAAAGGATGGGAAAAAATAGGTATCAATAGAGTGAGCCTAGGAGTACAAAATATTAATGAGAAACATCTACAATTTCTGGGACGTAAACATACTAAAGAACAAATAATTAACGCAATAGAAATTTTAAAAAATGCAGATTTTCAAAATATAAGTTTAGATTTTATAATTGGATTACCTGAAGAAAATATAGAAGATTTAAAAAATAATTTTCAAATAATATTAGATTATAAAATACCACATTTTTCATCTTATCTTTTGACAATAGAAGAAAAAACTAGATTATCTAATCTAGTACACAAACACCCCGAGATATTACAAGATGATGATGATACACTCAAAAATATTTCTCAATGGTATCTATGGGCTAAAAATAGCGGTTATGAACATTATGAAGTTTCTAATTTTTCAATTTCTCAATTTCAAAGTAAACATAATATATCATACTGGACACAAAAAAATTATATTGGCATTGGGCCATCAGCTCATAGCTACATCCATCCGTGTAGATTATGGAATACTTCTTCTTTAAGGAATTATAATAGTTTAATTAAAAATGATAAACTTGATTTTCAATATGAAATACTTAATGAGAAAAATATTTTTAATGAATATATAATGACTAGACTCAGACTAAAAGAAGGGATATGCTTAGCTGATTTAACTAAAAGATTTAATAAAAAAATAACTCAATATTTAATAGAACAAACAGACAAAATATCTAGAGAATACATTATAAAAACCAATGATAAAATTTATTTAACAAAAGAGGGATGGTTAATAATGGATGGCATACTGGTAGATTTATTTCTGTAGAAGGGGGTAAAAAATTATTTTTTAAGTTTTTGGAAAGGGGAAAGATGTATAGAACCTGTTTTAAACAGGTTCTATACATCTTTATAAAAAATTTATTTTTATGAAATAAATATGTTTTTAATTATAAAAAATTTATATATTTGCAAAAAAATAAAAATTATGGATAAAATATTCGAAGAAGAAATAGATGTTTTTGCCCTCACTAAAGAAGAAGCACGCAAATATTACGACAATTTATATAATAAAATTAAAAATGAAGGCAAGGACATTGTCGATTATCAGGAGCAAAAAGCTATGGCTACAGGCATACTTTGTCCAGACTGCAATAGCAGCCATGTAATCAAAAATGGCTTGCAAAATGGAGTGCAAAACTACATGTGTAAAAATTGTAATAGACAATTCAGAGTAACCACTGGAACCTTTATGTATGGCATTCATCACAGAGATAAAATGCTCGAATATATTAAATGTATGTCTGCAGGAATGACATTGAGAGAATGTGCTAGAAATGTA
>JAHDSP010000237.1 GCA_018432645.1 Bacteroidales bacterium
CTGAGATTTTCATAATTATCTAATTTTAAGGGTTATAACAGCCAATATGACTGCGATGATATTAATAATAATGAATCTATTGACAATAGTAACCTCGTGCCAGCCTTTTTTTTGAAAATGATGATGAAGTGGTGCCATCAAAAATACTCTATGATTTTGAGCATATTCTAGTCCAAATCTCCATTTTCTATATTTAAACACGTACCTTTGAATGGCAGACGAGCATATTTCTATCAGAAATACTAGACAAAGCAGCGGTAGTAGAAGTTCTTTTCTCACTAATATAGCAAATACAGCTATGATGCCACCTATCATTAGACTACCTGTATCGCCCATAAATATCTTTGCTGGATAAGAATTAAACCACATAAAACCTATTAGAGAACCAACAAACGAGGCTATAAATACCGTTAATTCTCCTGAATTTGGTAGATATAAAATATTTAGGTAACTAGCAAAGACGAAATTACCAGATACCCAGGCGAAAATTGCTAATCCAGCCCCGACGACAGCAGATGTACCTGCACATAATCCATCTAACCCATCAGTTAAATTGGCCCCATTTGTTACTAAAAGAACTATTATTAAAATGATAGGTACAAAAACTAACCATGCCCATTTTTGATAATCTTCTCCAATCCATTTAACTAAATTAGCATAATCAAATTGATTATTTTTCACAAAAGGAATAGTAGTTTTGAGCGAGCCCACCTGCTCTGGTCCGAAATAATCACTAGCACTACGCATCACTGGTGTTTCTTGTACATCTTCTACAATATTAGTTTGAGATATTTGCTCCCTGACAGCTAAATTTTGATTGTTATACATCACTAGAGCTATTATTAAACCTAAAATTAATTGTACAATAATTTTGGCTGCTTCGCTCAGGCCTTTTTTATTTTTTTTGAATACTTTAATATAATCATCTACAAAACCAAGAGCTGCCATCATAAATGTTGTTACGAGCATTAGGATAACATAAATATTTTCTAATTTAGAAAACAATAATACTGGAATCACTATAGCTAGGAAAATCAATACACCGCCCATAGTAGGAGTACCTTTTTTACTATCTTCTTCTTGTAATCCTAAGTGTCTGATTTCTTCACCGATTTGTTTCTTTTTTAAATAATTAATAAAAGGTTTGCCAAAAATCAGAATTATTAATAGTGAAAAAAGTGCAGACATAGCTGCTCTAAACGAAATATAATTAAATAATCCAGCACCTGGAAAGTCATAAGCTTTATCTAAATACGTAAATAAATAATATAACATAAAAAATATATTTTAATTAATAATTTTTTTAGAGTTAATAATTTGCAAAACCACTTCTTTATCATCAAAGTGATTTCTAATACCTTTGATCTCTTGGTAGGTTTCGTGTCCTTTGCCCGCTATTACTATCACATCACCTTTATTAGCTAGATTTATAGCCATCTTTATAGCATCTGCCCTATCTTCGATTTTGAAAACTTTAGCATTTAGATTAGCAGGAACACCTTTTTCTATATCAGCAATAATATCTGCTGGCTCTTCATATCTAGGATTATCAGAGGTTATTATTACTATATCACTATACTGTGCTGCTATTTGTCCCATAAGAGGTCTTTTAGTTTTATCACGATTGCCACCAGCACCGAAAACAGTTATTATTTTACCATTAATATCC
>JAHDSP010000095.1 GCA_018432645.1 Bacteroidales bacterium
ATAATAATATTGCAATCATAGGAATTAAAAAAATTTTTGATTTCATAATTATAATTTTTTGAAAAATTTTAGCAAAGATATATAATTTTAAAGATAAAATGAATAGGAATCACAAAATAATTATAAAAATTATTCTACTTTTATAAAAACATAAGTGATAGTACCTATCTGCTCTTCAGGGGCATTAGGGTCACTTGAAAATTTAGATTTCATAGCAGTCTCTTCGCATTTTTTCCATAAAGCAGAATTGCTAATAGTAGTGCCGAAATAACCAGCTTGTGCTTTAACAACATTGCCATCTTTATCAACCCATATTTTCACTACTACTTTACCTTGATCATCTTCTGAATAATCTGGTTTAGGCATATATTTAGCTCCACGTCCTGCTAGAGAATAACCAGGTCCTGAACCGCCACCACTGCCAGGTCCTACACCGCTGCCTGTACCACTTCCGATACCACTTCCAGTGCCGCTACCAGAACCAGTCCCCGATCCCGTACCTGTTCCACCACCACTGCCACCTTGACCAAATTGGAATTTTTGAATTCGCTGATCTAATGTAGGTTGAGTAGGCTGCTCAGGTTCTACACTTTTTGGTTTATCCTTAATTGCAGCTTCAGTATAATCTACTTCTTCATCAGGAATAGTTACATATTCTGTAGAAGATTGTTGAATGGTTTTATCAATGACTTGTTGGATTTCTATTGGAGCACCGCCTCCTCCTCCACCACCTAAATCTATTTCTATACCTTGCTCGGGAGGAGGTGGTACAGGAACTCGAAAGCCTAAAATCATCAATAAAGTTACTATCAATACGCCTACTAAAATTGTTATAGTTAAAGAAATAAGTTTATTCTTTTTTTCTTCCATAGTTTATTTCTTTGGTTGAGTAGCTAAAATAGCTTTATGAGAGGCATTTAAGCTTTCATTTATTTGATTTACTATATCTATAATATTTACAACAGCTTGCACAGGGACAGTAGCATCTGCATTAATAACAACAGAAGCATCTGGCGGACTATCTTTTAATCGTATAGTCATTTGCTCTGCTAATTTCAACTCATCTACCGGAATGCCATCAATATAATATTGTAATTTCTCATCAATATAAATTTTTACTGGTTTAGCTGGAGCTAGCACACGTGGAGAAGTACTAGATGGCAATAAAAGTTTTATCGCATTAGGACTAATAAGAGTAGATGTTAACA
>JAHDSP010000116.1 GCA_018432645.1 Bacteroidales bacterium
AAAGGGTTGTACTATAAAAGAACGGAGGAACAATATATCACAAAAGCAACTATCATTTTCTTGTTTACACTAAGCGAGTTAAAAAGAAAAAGAGTTCCTCAAAAGTCGCTAAAACAGTGTTAAATCAAGAGAATATTGCTGAAAGGAGGTAAACAATGAATACTAAGCTGACTATCCTCTATGAGAGGTTAAGCCGAGAAGACGAACGAGAAACAGAAAGCATCTCCATTGAAAATCAAAAGGCATTTTTAGAAGATTATGCAACCCAAAACGGATTTACAAACTTACTCCACTTAACAGATGATGGATGGAGTGGAACGAGGTGGGATAGACCAAGTTATCTAAGACTTATTGAAGAAGTTGAGCGTGGAAATGTAGCAAACTGCATAGTCAAAGATATGTCAAGGATTGGACGTGACCACTTGCGTGTAGGACTTCTGTTAGAGCAGTTTAGAGAGAGTGGGGTTCGCTTTATTGCTGTTAATGATAATGTCGATACTGACAAGGGAATGGACGATTTTACACCCTTTAGAAATATCATAAATGAATGGGTAGCAAGAGATACAAGTCGAAAAATACGTACCATCTTTAACGCAAGAACAGCACAAGGAAAGCACGTTACAGGTGCATTGCCCTATGGCTATCTACACGACCCTAACGACCGTCAAAATTGGCTTTTGGATGAAGTGGCTGCACCAATAGTCAAACGCATTTATAAGAGCATTATCGAGGGTAAAACAATAGCTAAAATTGCAGAGGAATTGACCAAAGAAAAAGTTCTTTGTCCTAATGCTCACTGGCAAAATATAAATGAAGCTACAAGTAAGGGTAGACCGAGTGCAGACCCATATAAATGGTCGTCTGCTACTATTGTCACAATAACAGCCAAGCAAGAATATATGGGTTGGAAAGTGCTAAACAAGACCACAAAAGAAAATTATAAGGCAAAACGAAAGCCTACTCCGAAAGAAGATCTAATCATCTTCAAAGATATGCACCCAGTCATCATTGATGAAGAAATGTGGAATGTTGTACAAAGGCTTAGAGAAACCAAACGAAGTACAAGTAAACTTGATGGAAAACCAAATCCGTTAACTGGAGTATTGTATTGTGCTGATTGTGGGCAAAAAATGTATCACAAAAAAGGTAGTACAGGTAGAGAAAATCAACCACATCATGAATATGTGTGTTCAAGTTATAGGCACTACTCACGCACTTGCACTTGCCACTATATCCGAGTGCCAGTTGTAGAAGATTTAATACTTAGAACGATACAGCAAGTTAGCAAATATGTAAATGAAAATGAAGAAGAATTTATCGCAAAAGTCCATGAAAATGCAGTCATCATAGGAGAAGAAACCATAAAGGCAAATCGTAAAAAGATAACAACTTCAAAACGTAGACGAGAGGAAATAAGTGGCTTAGTAAAAAAACTTTATGAAACCTATGCAACAGGAAAAATCTCCGAAGAACACTTTACGGAACTGATTAATGCTTATTCAAATGAACAACAAAATATTGATGCTGAAACAGAACTATTAAATGCTGAAATCAAAAAATTCAATACAGAAAGCGTGAAAGCTGATAAGTTTATAGACCTTGTAAAAAGGCATACAGAACTTGCAGAGTTTACTCCACTTCTACTCAATGAATTTATTGAAAAAGTTGTTGTCTATGAGCCAGTAAAAGAAAATGGAAAACGAAATCAAAGGGTTGATATTTATCTTAATTTCATAGGGCAGTTTACACATCCAATAACAGAAGAACTACCACAAGAACAACCTAAAAAAGGTTCAAGAGGTAGAAAATTACGTCACGAAATGACAGAGGAAGAAATACAAAAAGAACGTGAACGTGACAGAGAGCGTTATGCAAGAAAGGTGGCTGATAAAAAGGCAAAAGAACAAGCTGAGAGATTAGCAATTTTGCAAGGCACAAAATATGAGATTAAAATAAGTGAAGAACAAATCAATAAAGGAGCGTGAGCTAAATGGCACAAAGCATATTTGAAAAAAATGGTGGCAAGTACATCAAGGTTGGTGATTACTATGTCCCAGACTTAGGGCAGTTTGATGAAGATACCGAGCCAGTAGATGAAAGAGTTATCGGCAAATACGGAAGCCTTCGCCGAACATTTTTAGAAGAACATAGACCTGCAATTTATACAAAACTACTTTACAGTTTTGAACTTGATACACACTTAAAAGATGTCAACGAAGAAGCACAAAACCTAATTGATAAACTTCTACCCCAGTATAAAAAACAGCAAGGTGTTACCGAAGAATTAAAGGCACAAAATCAGCTACTTTGGGTAGGAAAAGTAAATAACATTATCGCACAAATTGAAGAAATCATATACAGAGAAATTGTATATGTATAACTTAGGATTTAAGACGGAGCAAGTAATATTGTTTCCGTCTTTTTTCATATAAAAAATCAAATCAAAAACTTAAAAAGGAGCATTTAATTATGGCAAAGAAAACACTGGTAGAGCAAATTAAAGATACGCAAATCGAACTTGAGAAAGTGAGAGCAGAAAAGAAACAAAAGGAAAATCAATTAGCTAAAATCCAAAAGCAAGAACGAGAAAAAGAACACAGAGTACGCACACGCAGACTAATTCAAAAAGGTGCAGTTTTGGAAAGTGTTGATCCGAACCTTGCACAGCTTAATGAAGAACAATTAAAGGCTTGTTTAAGAGAAATCTTTTCAAACCACACAGTGCAAGAGGTGGCAAAAAATCATCTACTATCACAGCAAGAGGTAGACACGCCATAACTCCCTTGTTAGCAAGGGCGCACTTATACACCATTAAAATGGTGCGTGCGTTCTGCGAAGCAATGGGGAGCTACTCTCCCCAAACCCCTTGTGTACTTCACGAAACTGGCTACACCTTGCGAGGTGTAGTCATTTTCATAAAGTTTAATAAAATCGAAAGGAGCAGTTATGGCAATATTTCATTGTGATATTAAAGTAATAAGTCGAGGGAAAAGCAAGTCTGCTGTTGCTTCATCTGCATATCGAAGTGGCACGAAAATGACAAACGAATATGATGGAGAAATTCACGACTACACACGCAAAGGTGGTATTCATTCCAGTGCAATTCTTTTGCCCTCTCACGCACCTAAAGAGTATGCAGACCGTAGCACTTTATGGAACGCTGTCGAGATGATAGAAAAGCAACATAACTCACAGCTTGCAAGAGAAATTGAAGTATCAATACCGAAAGAAATACCCTCACATCTATGGCAAAGAATGATGATAGATTTTTGCAATACTAACTTTGTAAAGCAAGGTATGATTGCTGATTTATCCGTTCATAACAAAGACCCTAATAACCCACATTGTCACATAATGTTGACTATGCGACCTATTAAAGAAAATGGTAAATGGGGAGCAAAATCACGCAAGGAATATGTACTTGATGATAATGGTAATCGCATTAAACTTGCAAGTGGAAATTGGAAGTCAACAAAGGTTGATACAATGGATTGGAACAGCCAAGACAACGCAGAACTATGGCGAACAAACTGGAGTGAGCATTGCAATCTCTATCTTGAAAATTTAGGGCATACAGAACGCATAGATCACCGAAGTTATGAAAGGCAAGGCATTGATAAAATTCCTCAAATTCATTTAGGTGTTTCAGCTTCACAAATGGAGCAGAAAGGCATTAAGACGGATAGAGGAAATCGCAATCGAGAAATCTTAAACGACAATAAGCAAATGAAGATTTTAAGGGCGAGAATAACAAGGCTGATGAAGTGGCAACGAGAGCTTGAAGCACAGCCACTTGATATAGCGAAAGCAGAGATAAAGACTTCTGTTTTAGGTAAACTATATGCAAATAAAGATGTAGTAAAAAATCAAAATAAGACTGTTCGTAACCTCAAAGCAGATAACAAAGTTCACAACTTTATGCAGACACATAACATTGAAACAATGGCTGATTTTAGTGCAAAGGTTGTTGACCTTAATACAAGTTTTTACGAACTCAAAAAGCTATCTAAGGCAAACAATACTGCCATTGCTGATATGGATAATAGGCTTAAACTTTGGAGCGAATACGAGCCATTAAAGAAATATATTTTCAAGTATAATGAGTTAAATTCTAAAGATAAAAAAGCTTTTATCACAAAGTATCGTGACAAGTTTAATCGTTATGATGAACTGCAAAAAGTATGGAAAGAAATTGAAGCCACCGAGGGTAAAGTTACACCTAAACAGTGGCAAAAAACACACTCTACACTCATTGATGATAACAAACTTTGCGAATGGAAAATGAAAGCCTTGAAAGAAGAAATCGGCACAGCAGAGCGAATACAAAAGTTGCTTGATGAAGAAGTTAAAGAGCAAAACCAAGCAAAAGATAAAAAGCGTGTAACGGAAAATGAGTTATAAAAACATACAAATATTGGGTAATTTAGCAATAGACTTTTTGTATAAATGCATGATATAATAGTTAAATCAAAACCACATCATTAAGATGTGAGATTATTTATATACACTTTAGCAGGCTTGAAATATAGCCTGCTATTTTTATATTGCAATGAATTTAAAAAAATGTCGAAAACTATTGACCGATTGGTCAATGTGTGTTATTATATTATTGACCAATCGGTCAAAAATATAATAAGGAGGTTTTTATGAAAGTAAAAGATCCGACATCAGAAACAGCTATAAAGCTAATCCAAAGTGCAACAGAGTTATTTAATGATTTTGGATATACTGGAACATCTATAAATGATATAGCAAAAAAATCTAAACTTTCAAAAGGTATACTGTACCATTATTTTCAAAGCAAAGATGATGTGTATTTGTTTTGTTTAAGCGAATGTATAAATAATTTTGTTGATTTTATGGAGAGAAATATATCAAAGATATCACTTAGTAAAGAAACAATGATTAGGGTTGTAGAGCTAAGATTTGTTTTTTTCGATGAAAATCCACAATATAAGAATTTGTTTCACAACATCATATCCGGTAAACCAACACACCTTTCAAAAGAAATATCAGAAATACGACAGGTTTTAACAGAAAATAATATTAGCTGGATTAAGTTAATTCTAACAGAAATTAATTTAGGTAAAGATGTATTAGAGAGTGATGTTAGTTTGTTTATTTCTATACTGCAAAATAGTTCAACATTTTTGCTGGACGCTGAAAGTGATAAGAAATACCGGCAAGATATGATAAATTCGATAGTTAGACTAACAATCATTTTTTTAAATGGATTAAGAGAGGATTTAATTTAAAGGAGATTTTTAATGAAATATATAATTACAATAGGTAGAGAACATGGAAGTGGTGGTAGAGAGATTGGTTATAAATTAGCCGAAGAATTTGGTATACCATTTTATGATAGCGAGCTTGTAAACAGAATTTGTAAAGAAAAAGGAATATCTGAAGAGTTTTTTTCTGAATATGATGAGAAAAAAGGCAGTTTGATTTATTCGCTGATTATGGATTTATATGCAAAAGAAGCTAACGTAATCGAAAATACTTCTTTAGAGCAAAAGTTATTCAATATTCAAAGAGATGTAATAAATGACATTGCAGATGAGGGTGCTTGCGTAATTGTTGGTAGATGTGCTGATCACATTTTGAAGGATAGAGAAAACACAATAAGTATTTTTATTTCAGCCGACACAGATAGTAAAATTCAGCGTGTTAGTACTAGGAATAAACTTAATGCACAAGATGCTAAAAAGAAAATGAAATTCACTGATAATAAGCGTAAAAATTACTACAACTATTATACAAGCAAAAAATGGGGTTCTTCATATTGTTATGATTTTTGTATTAAGAGTAACAAACTTGGGATAGAACAAACAGTTTCTACGTTAAAAAATATGATTGATTTTTTGGAAAGAGGATAAAATGGAAATTTTGATTGGAATATTAAAAATTATATTAGCTATTGTGCTTGCAACAATAGTTGGAAAAGGTGTTGCAAAATTAAAACTACCTGCAATTTTAGGATGGTTAATTACAGGTATGATTATCGGACCTTATGCTTTTGGGCTGTTAGATAATGAATTGTTAAATGCGCAATGGTATAAAAATATTAGCCACTTTTTTGAATGTGCAGTAGGGTTGATGTTTGCAAAAGAACTGATATTTAAAAAGCTAAAAGCATACGGAAAGCAAATTGTCACAATAACAATATTTGAGTCTGTGGGAACGTTTGTTGTAGTTTCAGCAGTGTTCGCTGTCGTGTGTCATATTTTAAATATGCCACTATACTTATCAATAATATTTGGTGGAATTGCACTTGCCACTGCACCAGCACCAGCACTTTCAATCGTCAGTGGATTTAAAACAAAAGGTCCTATCACCAATTCTCTTATTCCTATTGCAATGATTGATGATGTAGTTGCAATTATAGTATTTTTTACGGTAAATTCTTACATAGCTTCATTAGGATCTACTGAATCTGGATCTATAATAGGAGTTATATTGGTTTCTGTCGCACTACCAATCGTTTTAGGAGCTACTATAGGATTTGTTATCTCACTTGTTTTAAAAAGAGATTTAAAGAAAAATCAGATTATGTTTGCAACAATAACATCCCTAGTCGCAACTTTTGCAATTTCATATTTTATTGATAATTTTATTTTACCCGAACCATCTTTAAATTATATGTTTGTGGGTATGGCTGCATTTACAACTGTTGCAAATTTAATTTCTGAGCATAAGATGGAGCAAGTTGTAAACAGCTGTACACCGATTGTTGGAATAGGTTTTATTATAATGATAATGAATCTAGGAGCACCTCTTGATTATCGTCTTATATTAAGTGCAGGTTCGCTTACAGCTATTTATATTTTAAGCAGAGCTTTCGGAAAATATTTTAGCACTTATTTAGGTGCCAAGGTTTCAAAAGCAGATGATAATGTGAAAAAATATTTAGGGTTTGTACTTTTACCTCATTCTGGAGTATCTCTTGTGTTTACTGGTATGGCTGTTACAACTCTTAATACTTTTGATAGCGAATCTGCTGTAATTATTCAAGGTACAATCGCAGCCGCTGCTGTTATCAATGAAGTCTTTGCCGTAATTTTAGCGAAAAAAGGGTTTGACTGGGGTGGAGAAATCGGAACTAAAAAGTAATTAACGCAGTATTAGTTTTAGAAATTTATAAAATAATTTATATCGTTCATTATGAGCATTTGACGAAACGCAAAATACAAAAAATTGAATAGCAACCCTAATATGACGGATCAAAAATGATTCGTCATATTTTTTTACCCAAAAATAAAAATGGAGGAAATAAAGATGTTAAAAAATTACAAGAGTTTTGAACTATTGGAGCAGTATTTAAGCTACCTCACAGTTATTAAAGGTCGCTCTATCAACACCGTTATCGAGTATCGCACAGATGTGCTGATGTTCTTTGAATTTCTTTGTAATAAGCGAAATATGGAGCGTGAAAAGTATGATTTAAGTATGATAGATAATGAGTTTGTGAACAGCATTACCCTTAATGATATGTATGCTTTTATCTCCCATTGCCAAACTGAAAGCAAGGCAAGCGCTGGCACAAGGGCAAGAAAAATCGTATCTATCCGTCAATTTTGGAAGTATCTAAAAAATAAGGCTCGTGTCATTGATAACAATGTCGCAGAGGATTTAGAAACACCCAAAATCCCTAAACGCATACCCAAGTATCTAACTCTTGAAGAAAGCGTTAGGCTACTCATTGCAAGTGAGTTTTCAGCGAGAAACCATTGTATCATCACGATATTTCTTAATTGTGCGTTAAGGCTGTCAGAACTCACAAGCCTTGATGTAGGGCAAGTATCGTCAGATACATTGCAAGTTATCGGCAAAGGTAATAAGGAACGTAAGATATTTCTAACCAGTGCCACGAAAAAGGCACTTGAAAATTGGTTAAAGGAGCGTGAGCATATAGACAATGCCACCACTGCCCTTTTCATCACAAAGCAAGGGCAACGAATGACAGGGCGAAGCGTTCAAGATGTGGTTAAAAGGTGCATTAAACTAGCCAATTTAGACCACAAAAACATATCGGTACACAAATTAAGACACACAGCAGCCACCTTGATGTACCAGTATGGCAAGGTAGATATTCGCTCATTACAACAGATTTTAGGACACGAAAGCATTGCTACAATCGAGATTTACACGCATATTGACGAAAGTCAATTAAGAACTGCTGTAAACTCTAACCCTTTATCGGGAATGTATGGCAATGTTATGAAAGGATAAGACAATGGCAACCAATAAAAAATATTACTTCCTCAAATTTAAAGAGGATTTTTTCAGAGATGAAACAATTATTTTACTTGAAGATATTAAAGACGGATTTTTGTTTTCAAATATCTTGCTTAAAATGTATCTTCTATCCCTCAAACACGAGGGGCAATTACTGTTATCACAAGGAGTAGCCTATACTCCACAAATGATAGCAACACTCACTAACCACCAAGTAGGCACAGTGGAACGAGCCTTGCAGATATTTATGCAATTAAGGCTTGTTGAGGAGCTGACAGACGGAACTTTGTTTATGACTAACATTCAATCTCTTATTGGCAAGTCATCAACAGAAGCCGAGCGAAAACAGAATGAACGAGCAAAACTCAAGGAAAATAGCCTACTTCCAAGTGCTAAGGGTGGACAAATGTCCGAACTTTGTCCGAAAGTGTCCCCAAATCGTCCACCAGAGTATAGAGATAAGAGTATAGAGATTAGAGATAAGAGTATAGAGAGTGAGAGTAAAGAGGACACACCCACCCACTTTTTAGGCAAATATCAAAATATTTCTCTATCTGAAACTGAACTTGAACAGCTTAAAACAGAGCTTCCCTCACTCTATCAATCCTATATCGAGAAATTAAGTGAATATATGGCAAGCACTGGCAAGACCTACAACAGCCACATTGCCACCATACGCAAATGGGCAAAGGAAGATAGCGAAAAGAACACTAAGACCAACAACGCACCACGCAATTATGATTATGACGGAACTAAGAGCCTATAAACGAAAGGAAGAACAAAGATGATGAATACCATTAAGAACATAGCCAAAACAGCAGAGAGAGCCATTAACGAGCCGACAGACTACTTAAACGAGGTTGACAACCTAATGTATTGTGGTAAATGCCACACACCCAAGCAGAAACGCTTTGATAAGCCTTTTCTTGATGAAATAGATACAGTGCCTATCCCTTGCCATTGCAGAGCCTTAGAACTGGAGCAAGAGCGTGAGGAACGAGAGCAAATGGAACACTTCCAAAAAGTTAAGGAGCTTCGAGAACGAGGATTAAAAGACAAGAAGATGTTAGAGTGGAATTTTAAAAACGATACCACAAACAGCAAGCAGATTGATGTTGCAAAGCGATATGTCGATAACTTCGACAAGGCTAAGGCTGAAAACACTGGTTTGTTATTGTGGGGAGATGTTGGAACTGGCAAATCCTTTGTTGCTGGCTGTATTGCAAATGCACTCATTGAAAAAGAAATCCCAGTTGTAATGACAAACTTTGCAATTATCCTTGCTGATATGATGAACTTGAAAATTGACAAGAACGAGTATATCAAGGGCTTAAACAGAAACAGCCTACTCATCATTGATGATTTTGGTATGGAACGTGACACTCCTTTTGCCTTAGAACAGATTTACAACATCATAGACAGCCGATACACAGCTTCTAAGCCTTTAATCGTGACAACTAACCTAAACCACGCAGAAATGCTTAAAACGGATATACAGACCGATTATAGACGCATATATGACCGAGTGTTAGAGATGTGTGTGCCTATCTACTTCGAGGGCGAGAGCAAACGCACCCAAAACGCAAAACAGAAACTTGAAAAATTAAAAGAAATCTTAGGCTAATGGCTTTTACCCCCTTAAAAAATCAGTAGAAGCCATTTTTTTATGCCATTATTTAGAAAAGGAGCAGACTATGGAAAACAATTTAAACGAAAATAATGCAGTAGAAACCACTACCCCACAAGGAACATTTACTCACAAGATAGGCAATACAACCTATGTTGTAGGTGTTCACTTTAGCAAGACAAGTAAAGAAACTATTGATGATAAGATGAAAAGGCTTATTTTAAGCGATTTAGAGCATATCAAACCTTGAAATATTTCCTGTAATAAAAAAGTTCTTCTTGACAAAAACCCGAAGGG
>JAHDSP010000550.1 GCA_018432645.1 Bacteroidales bacterium
AGTAAATTTTACATTTGTAGGACAGAATAAAGGAAATTACAAAATATCAAATTACGCTGCTAATGGTAAAATTTATGAGTGGATACCACCAATAAATGGTGTGCCACAGGGAGAATATGAACCTATTAGAATACTAAATGCCCCAAATAGACTAAATACTGTGGAATCATATCTTTATTATAAACCTAATGAAAAATTAGAAACTCGCATTAGACTGGGATATTCACATCATGATAAAAATACTTATAGTAACAATGACTCCATTAATCAAGGCATAGCATACAAAGTACAAATAATTACTAAACCATCAGTAAATCATAGTTTTGAAATATTTTCGCAAGGAATACATACTAATTTTTCGTCATTAGAACCTATTTATACTGCTGAAGAAAATAGAATTCTAAACAAAGATTTATTTAGCAATAAAAAAATGGAATTTTTAAATGGTTTAAATTATAATTATAATGATAAATCTAATAATTATGCACAATTAAATACATCATTTTTTAATACGTCAAAAAATGAATATTCTATTTTATCAATAGCAAATGCAAAATTTCATTATAAAAACTTTAATTTTTTTACAAATAATAACTATTCTCATACGAGATTGCCACTATATAAAGTAGATTTCTATAGAAGTAATAGTAACCTGGATTGGAAAATAAAATCCATATGGTTAGGAATATGTAATAAAATAGAATATCATCCAATAAAAATGAATGATACTATACAAAATAATTCTCAAGAATATTACTCTGTATCACCATACATTGGTTGGGGAGATAGCTCTAGAACATTCATAAAATTGTATTATGAATATTATAATGAAAAAATCCCAATAGATAGATATCAGCAAAAAGGAGGATATCAGTTGCTAATGAAGCATAAAATATGGAACTTAAAACAAAATAATTATATCGTATTTCAATCTACAAATAGTCAAGAAAAGAATTATTTCACTAGTGAAAATGAAATAAATCTAAATACGCGAGATAAATCTTTAATAACACAACTCAGGTATATACTTGCACAAAAGCAAACGCCTCAAATAGACTATTCTTTTATAGAAGTGCCAATAGGTCAAGGCACACACTACTGGATAGATGCCAATAATAATGGATTGCAAGAGCTTAATGAATTTCATATAGCTAAATTCAGCGATCAAGCACAATATATTTTACTGAGTATTCCTACTCAAGATTATGTAAGCACCTATTCACAAACATTAAGCTTCAATTTTAGATTTTCTCCTTCATTAATTAATAAAATACCCAAATTTTTTAAAAATTTTAATTTGCAAACTTTCATAGACATTAATCAAGCAAGTAAAGAAATAAATTTTTTAAACTTTAGCAATAAATATGCAGATTCTGTAATTACTTTTAATAATAGACTCAGAAATGTTTTAGAATATCATCCTAAAAAAATTAATCTGTCAATTAGATATGAATATTACAAACAAAAAAGTTTACAAACATTGATAGTGGGCAATATAGAACAAATGAGAGAAAATAATGCTTTACAAATTTTCGTACCAATAACAAAAAAATGGAATTTACAATCTCAAAGTGATTATTTAAAACAGATGAATAAATCTATTTTTCAGCAAAGTACTACCTATGATTACAACCAATATTCCCAGAAATTGGAATTACAATATTTAGAAACGAAATATCAAATCAGAATTAGTCCGAGATATGCTTATATGTATAATGATAATTTAAAAATCAATAAATTAGAATTAACATTAGAACCACGAATTTTTTCGTTAAAAGCAGGAACATTTACTACAAAATTAGGTTATTTATATAATGATGCAACAGCTAATATGGACCCTACAATTGAATATTTAATGTTAGAAGGGTACAAGCCTGGCAGTAATGGTTTAATACAAATACAATGGCAAAAAACATTAAACCAAGTAATACAAATTTCTTTACAGTACGAAGGTAGAATATCTCAACATATATCTATGACGCACGTGGGGAGCATAAATATAAGAGCTTTATTATGAAAATTTTTTAAACTAATAAATCTGTTTAAAATAGTTAATGATATTAACATCATATTAAAAATATTATGTATATTTGCCAAAAAATCAGTATTTATGAAGACTTTAGTCAATAATATTAATAAACACCTAGCTATGAGTAAGGAAGACTCTAAAACCTTCTACGATAATCTCTACGATTTCCTGCTAGAGAAAGAAGCAGACACAGTAGATTACCAAGGTCTAAAAATTCAAAGTACTCCTCCACTATGTCCAAACTGTCATAGCAATGATATTGTAAAAAATGGCAAGCAAAAAGGTATGCAA
>JAHDSP010000476.1 GCA_018432645.1 Bacteroidales bacterium
CACCACGCAGACCTAAACGAAGAGTTTCTAAAGCTATTACATCTTGGTAAGAGACATTACCTAGATTCACATTAGAGCCAAATTCTTTAATAAAAAATATTTGTTGATTTTTTTGTGGAGCTTCGAAAATAATTTTATCGGGGGATAATTCCTTTTTTATTTTATCAATCAATAAAACGCGAGGGTTACCACCTTTGGTGTAAATACCGACATTGCCAGCTTCACGTGCCTCACCGATCACATATGATGAGCCAGCTTCTAGTTCATCCTTCATATCCTTTACCCAAAGGTTTGGCCTTACAAGTATAGTTTCATCTTTGCTGCCAACTTCAGATAAAACTAAGTAATCTTTAGCTAAAATATTAATATATTCGCATTTTTTTTCATGATCTAGCTCTATGCTACCGTCAGATACTTCTACAGTATCAATTTTAAATTTTTTCACCCATTTAATATAATCAGAGAATTGTTTTCTCACTACAAAAGCCTCAAATAAGGTGCCACCGAAATAAACTTTAACACCAGCTTCTTTGTAAATTTGAATTTTTCTTTCAAGATTTTGAGTAACCATAGAGGTACCAAATCCTAATTTAACAAAATCAATAAGATCAGAAGCAGATTGCATTAAACCCTCAGCCTCAATAGGTGAAAGACCTTTATCCATAACCATGGTGATACCTGTTTTACGTACTTTTTTGGTACGCTCTGGCAAATACTTTAATATCATAATCTGAAATTTTTTGCTAAAATATAATTTTTTTTACATATAATTATATGTGATTTTTAAAAAAAGTAATATTTCATTTTTTTTAAATTTTCGTTTTAGAAGATATGTTTAAATTAAATAATGATATTTTATTCTTATTTAATTTTCTTTAAAACTATTCATTATGAGTATTATATAAACAATTTTGTTAAACATAAAATTTGTGAATAAAATTGTAATAAATTAGTAAATTTAATAGTTTTAGACATTATTAATAATTTAATTATATCATTAATTAATTTGAACAATAATAAAATCAAAAAAATAATTTGTTATTTAAACTTATATTTTACATTTTCATCTTAAATTTTTTTAAATAAATAATAAACTTTTTCAAATTAATATAGTCTAATAAATAAAAAATAATATGGATTCCAAAAAAGAAAATTTTTATTGGCTAATTTATCTCATTTTTATGGGTGTTGTAGTTACTTTAACAATAATTTTTTTATAAAAAATTTTTTTATCTCAAAAAAAATTACTATTTTTGCAAACCTAAAATAAAAATAAGGTAAATAATATGGCAAGGAAATCAAAAGATGCTAGAGTGCAGGTGATATTAGAATGTACAGAGCAAAAAGGTACTGGTGTGCCGGGCATTTCACGTTATGTAACTACTAAAAATCGTAAAAATACACCAGAAAGATTGGAATTAAAAAAATATAATCCATATTTAAAAAGATATACAATTCATAGAGAAATTAAATAATATTAAATTATGGCAAAGAAAACAGTTGCAGGATATCGTGATATTAAAAATAAGAATGTAACCAAAGTTATTCGTATGGTTAAATCACCTAAGACAGGTTCTTATCAATTTAAAGAATCTATTGTAGATAGTGATAAGGTAAATGAATTTTTATCACAATCTAATAATAAAAAATAAAGGATTTTTTATACTTTTTTGTATTTATATCAGATTTTATTTCTTAAAGGAAAATTATTTGCAATTACATAATATAAAATAATTTGTTCTATAACGTTTATTATGGGTTAATTATTTTACCACAAAGGACAATAAGATATTACACAAAGTTCACAAAGTGCCATTATAACACTTTTAGTTCCATTTTAATCATATCCCACTTAAAAAGTTATAGAACCAAATTCAATTTAATAATAGAACATTAAAGAAAAGTAAATTAGGTAGCAATTTATGAGTCAACTTTTCTATTTTTTTCTATATTTTAAAAATTCTTGTACTATAGCACCTATTAATAGCAAAATAAATAAAATATTAGCAGTTAGAGTTATAGGTTTAGCTTTATTATAAATCCTAGGAACGAAATGCATCTTGATGTCATGATTACCAGCAGGCAAATATGCAGCACGGATTACATAGTTAGCTTTCATAATTGGTTGTTCGTTACCATCTATTTGCATCTCCCATTCGGG
>JAHDSP010000146.1 GCA_018432645.1 Bacteroidales bacterium
ACCTTTTTGCTTGCCATTTTTTACAATATCATTGCTATGACAGTTTGGACATAGTGGAGGAGTACTTTGAATTTTTAGACCTTGGTAATCTACTGCGTCAGCTTCTTTCTCTAGCAGGAAATCGTAGAGATCATCGAAGAATGCTTTAGAGTCTTCCTTACTCATAGCCAGATGTTCATTAATATTATCAACTAAAGTCTTCATAAATACTAATTTTTTGGCAAATATACATAATAATTTCAATATGATATTAATATCATTAATTATTTTAAACAAATATATTATTTCCGAGCTATTTTTAAATATTTAAAACGGATAATCTAGCACCAATAATATAGTTGTGTTATCCTTCCAGTCTTTATCTCTATATCCCCCTAACTTATATGCACCTCCTATTCCAATCGAATAAAATGGCGTCTGCAAAATATTTGAAATATTCATGCCTACCTCCCAATATCCATATTTTGCTACTGGAATTTTTTCTAAATAATGTGCTTGAATATCTTTACTTATATCCCCTATATGGAATGAAATAAAAGGTACAAAATAAGGATTTGAATATCTATTTATTTTAATTTTATTCGATGCATATCTCATATGTACTGTAGCAAATGTTGATGCAAAAAAATTATTAGGTTCTAATATTTGAAATGTATAGGGCGAACTTACAGCAAAAAATTCATATTTACTTATGGGACTGTATGTCAATGAAATAGGCGGATCTCCTAATATAGTGCCTATCTCCATGTCTATACCTATTCTACCTGAAAAATTCATTTTATGTTGCCATTCTAATTTTAATGCTAATAAGTGGCTCGCTTTTTTAAATTTATCTATAGTAAATCTGTAATATCCGTAAATATTACTTGTTTCAATATCATAAAATGGCAATATGTTCGTCGGCGTTTTTATCCATCTAGTTTTTGAATTATATTGCATTCTCAATTCTAGTGATTTATAATCATAATTATTAGTTTTTATAAATATATTATTCTCTTCCCATCCATAGTTATAATCAGGATGGAATAATAATTGATTATCACTAATTTTTAGTGATAATCGTAGTTTCTTATTTATAAAATAACTTGTAGATAAATATAGCGATTTAGCGTATTCTGCTTTATCTAAATAATATATCCAAAAATTTTCTGGAGAGGTGAGATTCATCTGCTGTTCTTGAAATGTTATTTGTCCTAATCTATTTATATCTTTTGAAAATCCTATTTTTAGATCCCATCTGAAATTTTTAAGTGGATAGCCAATTGCAGAGAGACTATATTTCCATTGTTTATCTCCTAGTCCATATCCTGCTGAACTTTCTATGATGAATCTTTCAGATAATTTGTTATTTGTTACAATACCTATGCCTAATCTCCATTTCTCAAAGACATTGTATTGAGCTAAATTATTTAGAGGTAAATAAAATATGCTAATTGGTATATAGCCACTCATTAGTGCAGTCGTCAAATCTGTTAATGTGTTTAAATTACTATTTGCTGCAATACTGTCTAATAATTGATATGTATTTATGTCTTTTAGTGAATCTTCGTTATCTCTGTATTTATTTAATAATTCATTATTTTTTGTTTTCAGTGCAATCTCAGTGTTAAATAATGTAAATGATTTTTGGAAATCTGGATTATTAATTTTTATTTCACTGAGTGCAGTTTCTCCATGAGCAAATAATGGAGAGCCGCCCACAGTGAATCCAGTAAACCATATATCTGTTTTTAATTCTTTGGGGAACCATAAAGAATCTATTAATTCATAATTTTGTGTAATGTTCATTAATAATCCAGGTGTATTATCATATGGCGAAGCTACTACACTTTTGATAGCCCAACGATATTTTGATATATACAAAAGTCCTTCTATTGCTTCGAAATTTTTGTTTTTATATGGTTGATAATGTATTACAAATATAGTGTCTATCCCATCATATATCGTATCTCTTAATGAGAAATAATAATATTTATTACTATTTGGATTTATTGGGTTTAGATAATTTTTGTCTCCTATATTTACAGTTTTAGAATAAAATGAAAATGGTGTCAATTCATTAAATAACATTGATATTGTCGGATCTTTTATACCTGATATTTTGCTATCTATTATTTTTTCATGCCAATCATTGGGATATTTATAAACTATTTCTGATATGTTTTCTGTCAAAAAAATATGATGTTGCTCAAAAAAATTTATATATTTATCTTTTATGCTATCTGCTAATCTTGTATTTTTTTTAATAGAATCTATAGATGTAGTAACTACAAAACGTCTGTATGCTGTACATGTGAAATTATTATAGTTTAATGGATTATTTTTTTCTCTATTTAATGTTACTAATTCTATAATGCTATCAGCTGGATTTGGTCCAGGCGTTACAACTACTGCTTCTAATTGATAATCAATCGGGCTAAGTTTTACAAGTTTAATATTAGTAATGTCATCGATGAGCACAGTATCTTTTTTGTATCCTAAATAGCTGAATATCAAATACTTATTATCTGTAATTTTCTCAATTTTAAAATTACCATTTATATCTGAAATAGTACCTTTATTTGTATTTAAATAATATATATGTACAAATGGAATAGGTGCTAGTGTAATGCTATCTACTACTTTGCCTGTGATAAAAGCTTGTTGCGAAAAAGATAATTTAGAAATTAATATTAGTACTACAATGACACAAAACTTCTTAGTCAAAATTTATTTTTTATTTCAAAATTATAAAAAATCTAAATATTTATTAAAATTAAACTCTGCTTTAAATTAAACTTCTATTTTCTCCATCTCTCTCCATCTTCTCATCACTCATCACTTATCACCTATCACTTATCACCTATCACTTATCACCTATCTCCCTATCTCCTCGTCTCCCAATCATAGTCTATTTCTATTGTTTTATATTTTATTACATTCTTTTTTATTGGTCTTATTGAATAATCTTTTTTTATAATTTTTTTAAGTTCTGTATTATTTGATCTTAATTTATATTGTTCCTTTTGTATAATCAAGTTGTTCATCACATATAAAACTTCTTTTATTTTGCCATCATTATTATAAATAAAATATTTTTCAAAAATATCTGTAGTATCCAAATTATTTTGAATTTTTTCTTTTAATAAAAAATTGTCATTAGAATATTCATAAATCCAAATGCCAAGAGTATCATTATCTCTTAATTGTATTTTTTTAATTAGATTCCCATTACTATCATAATTATAAATCCAATTTTGTGAATAAGTAGTAGCAATATCAGATAGTTCTGCATATGATATCTCTTTTGTTCTGCCTAAGTGATCATAGGAATATCTTGTTAAATATCGCATAGAATCAGTATATTCTACTATTTCAAAGGGTAGAGTATCATAATAATTATAAAATGCGACAGAGACAAGATCAGCATTATGTATTGTTCTGATTTTTTCTATTTTATTTTTTTCATTATATGAATAATAATATTTTAATGTATCAGTATTAAAAATAATAATTTTATTAGTCAATAAAGTATCTTTATAATAATAAATCTCAGTAATTTTATTTTGCAGGTCTTGAATATACACAGGTTTATCAAATTGGTTATAATATATTTTTTTACTTAAATTATTATTAAAATATATTTCATGTAATTCACATTGAGAATAAATAATATTACCATATAGAGATAATATCAAAAAAATAATTTTGCTAAATAAATTATTCATTTACTTTTTTATTTTTTTTCTTTTTTTTATCATTATTAATGGCATTTTTATTGTTTGAGTTTTTCCACATTTCTTTTATTCTATCAAAGCTATAGTTATATGAAATACCTATACCCTGTGTATATTGTCCATAATAAATGAGCTGATCGTAGGGATTAGTTTTATTAAAAAGTCTAAGTTTC
>JAHDSP010000303.1 GCA_018432645.1 Bacteroidales bacterium
ACATTCCTTGTATGATTAGTGATATTTGTATAAGAATAAATTTCATTTTTAATTTTAAAACTATTTTTTAGTTGATCATTTACACCATAAATATTATCTGAAATTCTGCCATCAGACACACCAGCTACTATACCAATGGCACTTGATAAAGGATTAGAATTTTTATAGCTCACACCATTACCATATCGATGATATCGCCCGTCATAATATCCTATTCTACCATTATTAGTAAAAGAAGCTAATAAATTATCATTAGCTAAATCAATAATATTAGGAGAATAATTTATATAAATAGGATCTATATTAGTAAAAGAGCTATTAGATAATTTTGCTAAAATTAAAAAAGTAGTTGGATGATAGGTGGTATCATCAATGATAAATCTAGCAGATAAATTTTTAGGTACATTATAGCTAAGGCTATCAAAAATAAAAATACTATCAAGTAAATGAAAATTAGGATTTTTTGATTGCAAATGAATAGCTACATCATGTGAAGAATTTAAAAAACTCTGGATAGAAAATTGTAAAATCAATGTGTCGCCCGTAGTAATATCAGTAGGATATGTAGAATAATCTTTTAATCTAATCGAAGGTAAAAAACTATCAGATAATGCATTGTAAATATTTAATCTGCCAGAGCCCAGTTTATTTTTATAAATTACATTATCAGAAATAGTGTCAATCACATCAGCAGAAGTCCTTAATAGCTCTATAGCATCTAAGTTATTTAATTGTGGAAAATGACTCAAAACTAAAGCAGCTGCAGCAGATACCATGGGGGCAGCCATTGATGTTCCATTAGAATAAATGAAACCAGCATTAGGCCATGTAGAAAAAATACTATGTCCTGGAGCTGAAATATCAACATCATAATAATAAGATGAATGAGGCCATTTAATATCATATTGATTGGTGGCAGCTACTGACATAACGTAAGGAAATGAAGCGGGGAAATATCGTACCTCATCATTTTGATTGCCGGCGGCAGCTACTATTACAGCTTTTTTTACTAAGGTAGCATATTTAATAACTTCTAATGGGAACTGCCCAGGAAATGTTGTACTACCCCAACTGCAATTGATAACTCTGCAACCGTGTTCCACAGCATATATAATTCCTTCATAAGTATAAATCATCTGGTCATTGTCATTAATGACTTTAATAGGTAAAACTTTACATTTAAAACCAATGCCACTCATCCCGAAATTATTATCTGTAGTAGCTCCAGCGATACCAGATATATGAACACCATGAGCATTAGAAAAATATGTGGGGTCATTATCCATCTCACCAAAGTCCCATCCACAATAATTATCAATGAAACCATCATTATCATTGTCTATGCCATCTATAGTATCGCGGTAATTGTATGCCACTGAATTAGCAAGATCAGGATGTGAAAAATCAAAACCAGTATCTACGATACCTATTACAATGTTGCTATCACCTTGTACTATATCCCAAGCTTCATAAGCTCGTATCAGATTGAGATAATATTGATTGTTTATAAAAGGATCATTTGGCATGTATAAAAGTTGCGGAATATAATAGGGCTCCGCATATTCTACTTTATTGCTATACATTACTATGCGTGCTATTATTTTAGGATCATAATCTGGAGAATATTTTATTCTGTATATTTTAGATAAGTCAATATTTAGTTTATCATCGGCACTTTTTTCTGTAATGGAAGGAAAAATGGGAGATATAGATATCAGATTTATGCTATCTAAATTTTGATTTATTTTTTGTGTAAGTATACTTGACAGCTCATCTACTTTTACATTTTTTTTAATTTTTACAATTACTTCATCCTTAATATAATCGTCATTTATTTGGCCTAAAACAATTATATTAAAAAATAAAAGTACAATAAGAAAAATATTTTTTATCATTTAAACTTTAGGATTTATTAAGCAAATATAGTAAAAAAGAATTATAATTTTTTTAAAAAAATTAATAAAAATGAATTAATTACTCTACAGTAATATCATAAGGCAATCTAGTCAAAATAACTGGACTTTCTAAATTGTTATTAAACAAATAATAATAGTAAAACGAAGTGAAAAACTCTTGAGGTACCAATTCATTTATAGCAGATTCTGGAGTCATCATATCCATTATTTGCTGATAAAGAGTAATAGGAGCTGGATAAGTAACAATGCGATAATCGCTAACTTTTGCTAATTGAGCAGCTTTTTTGATAGCATCATTTGTATTACCTAGACTATCTACAAGTTTTAATTTTGTGCCATCTATACCAGTCCATACTCTACCCATACCAATTGAATCTATATATGATATTGGTAAATCTCTACCTGTATTAATGCGAGATAGGAATATATCATAAAAGTCTGATACTTGCTTTTGTAGAGTAGTAATAGTATAATTATTAGGTCTTTTAAGGGTAGATGTAAAATCGCTATTAGCATTAGTGCCTATACCATCCTGAGTAATACCTAATTTATCATTTAATAATTTATCTAGTACGGGATATAATCCAAAAACTCCTATAGAACCTGTAAGAGTAGTTGGTTCAGCAAATATAAAATTGCCTGCACTAGACAAGTAATAACCACCTGAGGCAGCATATGAACCCATACTAACAACAAGAGGTTTTTTAGCTCTAATGTTCATAAGCTCTTGCCATATGACATCTGAAGCCACACCATCACCACCAGGACTATTTATACGCAATACAACAGCTTTTACCTTCTCATCATCAGCTAATTTTCTAAGAATAGGTACCATTTTTTCAGCTGTTATCTTGCCATCTAGAGAGCCTTTCATCATTATTTCACCTTCTGCAAAAACTATTGCTATTTTATTCAAAGTTTTTTTATCAGCTTTAATATTCCCCTTATTTTGAGAAATGTAATTACCTATAGTTATTGGCTTGGGAGTAGAACCTATATTTTTCTCCACCATTTTGTCAAATTCTAATAAAGAAACTAATGTATCTACCATTTTATTATTAAAAGCATAACTAGCATTGAGAGCATATAAACTATCTGCTATCAAATTTAGTTTAGTAACAGGAATATTACGAGCATTACTAACGTCTGTAACTATAGTGTTCCACATTTGATTAGCAAAATGTGAATATTGTTCTTTATTCTCAGGGCTCATTTTGTCCTGAATATAGGGTTCTACAGCACTTTTGAATTTGCCCTCTCTCAGTACTATCATGTCTACACCAATCTTTTGTAAAAGATTTTTGTAAAAGTTAATTTCTAAATAGATTCCTTTCCATAGTATAGATCCTATCGGATTAAGAGCAATTTTATCTGAAGCAGTAGCCACATAATAGCCTGTTTGAGAATAAGCATTACTAAAAGAATAAACAAATTTACCACTTTTTTTGAATGAATCTAATGCAATTTTAATAGGTCTAAGAGTCGTAAGGTCTGAACTCACCTCTGAGCAATCTAAAATGATACCCTTTACATTGTCATCATCAATAGCATAGTAAATAGCATTTACTACATCATAAGAGTTTAATTGCTTCTGCATGCTACCATTGCCATACAGATTAAAATTATCTTTTTCATATTCCCCTATGTGAGTAGCTAAAGAAATTTTCAAAACATTATAATCTGACTGTATCTCAGCTGTTTTTTTAATAGATTTTACTGATAATGATATCATTCCCAGAGTAAAAAAGAATAACAGAATAAAAAAGATTATAATTGTGATTAAATTACCTAATAAATTAGCTCCTAAATTTTTACCAAATGTTCCCATAAATAAAATTTTTACAAATTTAAGATTAATTTTTAAAATAAAAGGAAAAAATAATTAAAAATTTATTTCTAATTTTGTGAAAAATTTGCCCTGTGGTGTAATTGGCTAACACGTCTGACTCTGGATCAGAAAAGTCCAGGTTCGAGTCCTGGCAGGGCAGTATTTTTTAAATGGTTAAAAATTTTTATTGTCCATAAAGAATTGCTATATATTTTTTAAATAAAATGACTGATAACAATAAATATTATCGTATTTCACAAGTGAGCAGAATGCTAAACATACCTGCTTCTACCTTAAGATACTGGGAAAAGGAATTCAAACAACTAAAACCTCTAAAAAGTAAAAATGGCATTAGATATTACAATGAAAAAGATATAGAATTATTAAAAAAGATAATCTTTATGACAAAAGAAAAAGGTTATACTATTGATGGAGCTAAATTCGCATTAAAAAACATAAATGCCAAAACAGGTGATATAATCACAGAATTAATATCTATAAAAAATGATTTGAACGAATTGTTAAATTTGATTGATAATAAAAGATAGTAAAAGTATTAAGGTTCTATATCGTTTTGAGTGAGTAAAGATTAAACTTTTGTCAGGGCTAAAGCCAAGGCATCTTTTTATGGTAATAGTAGTGAGTATATAGTAGAAAGTAGTGAGTAATGAGTATTGCTAAAGCCAATACGTATTTATTATTGTCTGAACTGGGATTTTTGAGATTAAAGGATTTTGTGAATAATCATCTTGAAATCTGTTGTTCTTATTTTTTTCAGGGCTAAAGCCCAATCCTTTTTCTTTGTTATTCCCTGCCCTAAAGGGCAGGGTTAATAAGGCGTATGTATACACGCCATTACGATGAGGTTTTGTTATTCATTAATATTCATAGCACACGGTTTAAACCGTGTGCTATGGATTATGAATATTATTTTGTTGTAAATATACAATTTTATTTTTAAATATGCAATAGATTTTTTTAAAAAATTTCGAATTAATTATGTACCATGGTTTAGCTTTGCTCACCACAGGTTTTTCAACGGCCTGAAAAGGTGTTTTTATACAATCTGACGGCTGGAGGTATGAAAAGGTTTGTTATTCGTTAATAATCATAACTTTTACCTCCTCTCCCATCATCCCACTAATCCAACAAATCACAGTTCAGACTTTTCTTATTTGTGCTCATTTGTGTACATTTGTGGATAATAAATAAAAAACCGCAATTTCTACAATTTCATCCACAGATTTACACAAATTAACACTGATGATTTAGTTTCCTTTCTAATTTTTCTTTAATTAACTCTAGCAAACTCAATGGTGTAGAAGTGGCTCCGCTTATTCCTATAGATTTTACATCAGAAGGGATATTTATTTCGTCAATATCTGATAATAATGAAACAAAAATCGTATTAGGATTAGCAGATTTCGCTATATTATATAAATATTTTCCATTAGAGCTTTCCTTGCCACTTACGAAGATTATCAAATCATGCGTTTGAGCAAATTTCTGCAATGCAGGTGATCTTCCAATTACTATTTTGCACATCGTGGCATACGACTCGAAATGTATATTACGTTTATTTAATTCAGTTTTGAAATATTCTGCTATTTTTTCGAAACCTTCTTTATCTTTAGTAGTTTGTGAGAAAAGTGCAATAGGCTTATCTAATTCCACTTCATTAGCTTGTTCTATGTTTTCTACAACGATACCTATATTTTTAGTATTTCCCAATAGTCCTACAACTTCTGGATGATTTTTTAAGCCATATATAACTATTTGTCCATGCATTTTTATCATTTTCTCAGCAATTGTACTAATCTTTTTTTGTAAGTGCAATACTATAGGGCAGGTAAAATCATATATTTTAGCATCTATTTTTTGTAATTTTTCATATGTGCTAGGTGGCTCACCATGTGCTCTGATAATGATTTCATTGCCTTTTAATAAATCAATATCGTTATATGAAATTTCTTTCATACCTAATTGCTTTAGTCTATTTAATTCCTCTTCATTATGTACTAGCTCACCTAACACATATATCTTTTCTCTGTTTTTTAAAAGTTCTTCAGTTTTTTTTATTGAATTAGTTACCCCAAAACAAAACCCAGCATTTTGGTCTATTTCTATGGAAACTTTTTTCATTTTTTTTAATTTATTTTTTATGAAATAAAAATTATAAAATATTTATCAAAATTAGCAATATTTAATAAAAAAACTTTAATTTAGCATAAACAAAAACAATATTATGAAAAAATTAATTTTATTTTTAGTAGTTTTATTTGCTAATACATTAATTTATTCGCAGATAATTAGTTGTGTGTAACCCTATGAAATACACAATAAATCATTTATTGATTCGTTATATAATTACATTAAACTTTAAAGCCTTATTGTTATGAAAGCACCAATAAAACTTAAATTCAAACATGACAGTCCTTGTACTAAACCTTTTGGGATATGTATTATTATCCCATTATCTGTGACTTGTGACGTAACTCCCAAAGAGTATGAAGAAGGATTTGGTATCGCTTGTGCTGATGTTGTTGAAAGAAAGCTTCATTTAGTTTTTATGAGAAGAGCAGCATTAGATGATGGTACAATTCCTATTCCTGATTATTGGGATCTAGGTGAAGAAGTGGCAAAAGCCTTGGGATATAAGAAAATCATTGTAAAACCAGGAACATACAAGGTTAATTTTTCTAATTATCCCCAATTTGGAGAAGCTTTTTTTGAAGCAGAATTAGAAAAGTAATATTTTAATCTTTCTATGGTTATGAAAATAGTTAAAATATTTATCATTATAGTGTTCTCTATTATTATAGTAGGCTGTTCTTTTGTTTTAGGTATAAAAGAACCTACTAAGATTTCTAAAGAATCTGCAATTCAATATCTTGAAAAACACAATATTTCAACAGAAAATGTTGTTTTTTTAAAAGACAACTATTTTGATACCTTGCAAACGTTAGCATTTAAGCCTAATTGGGAACTTGGATTTAGACCTGTTCAATTTAAAGTTTTCAACAGTGATGGAAGATTAATATCACAATATAGTTCATGTGAAGGACCTTTAAAGAAAACATTATTTAAAGATACATTTCCACCAAAAAATTTAAACCCAATTGATACTTCATATACTCTCTATGAAGAACAAAGGCTTATTGAAGATTCATTAAAATACAATAAAAGCACTGATTATATTGTAATTATATATTGGGCTACCTATACAGGCGTCATAGGTAGAAGATTCTTAATAAAAACAGAAAAACATTTTGAAAAGCATTTTAAGGATAATAAAAACCAAATTAAGATATATAAATTGAATACCGATAATATTATTAATGAATAGAGGCTACCCTTAATAAGTGTTATACATCATGAGGCAGGTGATTTGTTAATTAATCTGAACATCATTAAATTAGCGAGTGGTGGAACAAAAAATCTATGAGGTAAAATGCTGCACAGTTTATACCGCCAAACCATAAATAATAATTAGATAGTATTATAAATCTATAATGGAGTATTAATGATAACCAATAGATAAATTTATATAAAACATCCTATACTTATAACAATAATGCAAATCTTGTAGAAGAAATTATTTTTTTATTATTGGGATAATGCAAATTGGATAAATTCTACAAAAACAGAATATACTTATGATACTTTTAAGGTTTTATAACTTTTTGAGTGAGTAAAGATTAGACTTTTTTCAGGGCTAAAGCCCATAGCTCTTTTTATGTCATACCCTGACCTAAAGGTCAGGGTTAATAATCCACACTTCACTATCTAACCTGAAGGACGAATATAATTGGACGTATGGTAATAAGCCCTTATGTTGCTTTTTTTGAGATAGTACCTCTTTCTATACTACTTTTCTATCTAACTACCACTTTGATTAACCACGACCTTTAGGTCGTGGACTTAATAAATAT
>JAHDSP010000155.1 GCA_018432645.1 Bacteroidales bacterium
TCCACCGTTGGTACTATTACAGAGATATATGATTATCTCAAAATTTTGTACACTAGAATTGGCAAAACATTTAGTCCTATTTCTGGCAGAGAAGTGAAACATTACAAAGTAGAAGATGTAGTATCGTATATAATGTCTTTTCCTGATAAAAGTAGATTTTTTATAGTAGCTCCATATATAAATATCAATGGTAGAGACGTGAATGAGCAGCTGGAGCTATGGCATATTAATGGATATAGTAGAGTATTATCAGACAACAATATTTATCTCATCAGAGATCTGCTAGATGATAATAAGAAATTGTCTAAAATAGATCCTGATAATTTATTTTTATTAGTTGATAGACTCACAAAAACTGATGATGAAGATTTTTCGTTCAGACTAAAGGATAGTATTCAATCAGCATTTTTTGAAGGTGATGGCAAAATATATATTGTGATTTTGAGCGGTGAAGAGAGAAAATGGATAGAGTTTTCTAATAAATTTGAACTAGATGGCATGCGTTTCACTATTCCAGATGTTAATTTTTTCAGTTATACATCACCATATGGTGCTTGCCCTGTATGTGAGGGCTACGGCACTGTAGTAGATATAGCAGAGCATTTAGTAATACCAGATCCTAATTTATCGATTTATGAAGGGGCAGTGGCTCCATGGCGTGGCGAAAAGATGAGTGAATGGCAGAAATATTTTATCGCCTATTCTAAAAAATATAATTTCCCTATTCATAAACCATATAAAGACCTCACAGAAGATGAAAAAGATCTTTTGTGGAATGGACGAGAAGATTTAGAAGGTATCAACAGATTTTTTAAAATGCTAGAAGAGAATACATACAAAATACAATACCGTGTGATGCTTTCTAGATATAGAGACAAAACAATTTGTAGAACTTGTAAAGGCACTAGATTAAGAAAAGAAACTCAATATGTAAAAGTTTACGGATATTCTTTACCAGATTTATTAATGATGCAAATAGATCAAATGCAAAACATCATAGGATCATGGCAGTTTACTGATCTAGAGCTAGAGCAAGTGAAATATATCTTGAAAGAATTAAATACTCGAATAGACTATCTGATAGAAGTGGGATTGCCATATGTAACGCTTAATAGAGGTATGAATACACTATCTGGTGGAGAAATACAAAGAGTATATTTGAGTAGAGCACTAGGCTCTACAATGACAGATACTTTATATGTACTCGATGAGCCTACTGTAGGACTACATCCACGTGATACACATAAATTAATTGAAATATTAAAAAAACTTAGAGATGAAGGTAATACTATCGTAGTGGTAGAGCATGATGGAGATATAATAAGAGCTTGTGATTGGATAGTGGATTTAGGTCCTAAAGCTGGTAGCGAAGGTGGCGAAATAGTTTTCTCTGGTCCACTAGAGCAATTGTATAATAATCCTAATAGTTTCACTGCTAAATATTTGAATAATCCTTTACAAGAGATAACTCCAAAAAATAAATTTTCTTTTTTGAGACACAACAATGGTTTTATAGAATTCATAGGTGCTAATAAAAATAATCTAAAAGACATTAGTATAAAAATACCAATAAATGAAATAACTGCTGTAGTCGGTGTCAGTGGCTCAGGTAAATCTACCTTGATTGTAGATGAATTATATGAGGAGTTTAATAATTTTTTAAAGCATCCAGATAATGAAACCACAAAATTAAGTGGTGAATTTAGATCAATTAAAAATGTAGTACTAATAGATCAATCTCAGATCTCTCGTTCTACTAGATCAAATCCAATAACATTTTTAAAGATATTCGATTATATTAGAGAGCTGTATAGTCTAATGCCTTTATCCATTCAACGTGGTTACAAACCGAGCACCTTCTCATTTAATACAGAAGGAGGGCGTTGTGAAACCTGCAAAGGCGATGGATACATAATTATAGAAATGCAATTTATGGCAGATGTTAAAATTCCTTGTGAAGATTGCCATGGTAAAAGATTTAAAGATGATGTGCTGGAGGTAACATTTGGTCAAAAAAATATTTATGATATTCTAGAAATGACTATAGATGATGCTTATAATTTTTTCAAGTCTCAGTATAGTTTTGCTAAAAATAAAAAAATAGAGAATTTGATTACTCAAACTTTAAATGGATTAGAACTACTTAGAAAAGTAGGATTAGGATATTTGAAAATGGGACAATCTACAGATACTTTGTCTGGCGGAGAAGCACAAAGACTAAAACTAGCTAGTTATATAGGTGCTGGCAATAAAATGGATAAAACCTTATTTATCTTTGACGAACCTACAACTGGCTTGCATTATTATGATGTAGATATGCTATTCAAAAGTCTAAAAGAGTTAATACTCAAAGGCCACACTATATGCTATATCGAGCATAATGTTGAATTAATCAAACAAGCAGATTGGGTGATAGAGCTTGGTCCAGAAGGTGGCTACCAGGGTGGTTATCTAATTTTCCAAGGTAATATAGAAGATTTTTTAAAATCTGATACAATTACTACTAAATATTTGAATAATGCAAAGTAGACCTTAAATTAATAAAAATTTTTTTAATAACTAAATTATTGCAGTGAATGTATCAGTATAAGTTATATTTCTTATGAATGTATTTGAAGTTAAAAAAATTTCTACTTAATTTACTTTTCTTTGTCAACCACACAAATAAAAGTAACAAAAGAAAAGTCCCCGCTGGGGAAATGATTTGATAAAAACTTTATTACCTAAAAGCTTAATTCAATTAAAGAATTTAAACTGTATTAAACTATTAAACAATTTAAACAACATTCCACTATTCAAAATTTTTATTTATTAACCTTATATTAAATATTTTTTATAAATTTGATTTTATTTTTAGTATTATATGTTTTTTAATATTCATTACCTCTACCTTATTTTATTTATTTGCTCATTATTACTAAGCATAATTTTAAATTTTTTGCTAATAAACTTTGCAAAAAGATTAAAAAGGGGCAAATTGAAAATTAACCAAGAAAGATGGACTAATGAACATACTCCTACATTAGGAGGTACAGCATTTTTTATTATTTTTTTACTTGCAATTATTTTTTTAAATTTTTATAGTATTTATAAAGGTTTTCAAATAAATTCAAAAGGAATAATATTCGTTATATTTGGTGCATCACTATCATATTTACTGGGATTATTCGATGATGTATTTTATTTAAACCCCATAATTAAATTCCTCATTCAGGTGATTATAAGCATTATAATGATTATCGGTGGAATAAGTATTAATGTTTTTGATAGTTTATGGATTAATTATTTATTAACTGTATTATGGATAGTGGGTATAATGAATGCTACAAATTTATTAGATAATATGGATGGCACCGCTGCAATTAGTGTTATTGGAATAGCAGGGACTATTTTATCGATTTGTCTGTTAAATAATATAAATACAATAAATGTGGCTTCTTTATTAATAATCATTGGAACTTTAGTAGGATTTCTGATATTTAACTGGCCAAAAGCTAAAATTTATATGGGAGATAGCGGTAGTCAGTTTTTGGGGTTTATAATAGCTATGTGGGGTATTAAATACATTTGGAATCTCGACTCTCTATTGCCAAATACTACTTATCATTGGATAGTACCTTTTATTTTAATTGCAGTCATATATTGTTTACCTATTCTGGACACTTCTATTACTTTTTTAAAAAGAATATCGCATCATAGATCACCATTATTAGGAGGTAAAGATCATACGACACATCATATGGTATATCTAGGCTTTACTAATACCCAAGTTTTATTATTAATGATATTTATTTCTATTTTAAATTTTTTGGTTAGTTATTATTTTATAAATAGCATTAATCAATTAAATAGTTTCTTTTATTTAGGAATTTTTACATATTTAATTATTATCTTTGCTTTTCTTTTATATGCATCTTTTACCCATATAGAAAAATCATATCATAATGAAAAAAATTAAAAAATTACAGATATATAGATTTATTATAATATTGTTAATTGTTTGTTTTACATCATTATTTATTTTCTCAAATAAATTAAATAAAGATGAATACGATTATAAATATTTACAAGATAAATATAAAATTGTTACTTTCACTTTGCCTGATACAATATACTTTGCTGGGCAATTAGTTGATTTAACAAATCCATATATAAGAGAAAGAGTAGAAACAGAACTATATAGCATTACTTATTTCCATTCATTACTAATAAAAACTATTAAGCAGGCAGATAGATATTTACCATATATAGAAAAAGAGTTAAAAAATAATAAACTACCAATAGATTTGAAATACATTGCAGTAATAGAAAGTAATTTGGTACCGGCCACATCTCCCGCTGGAGCCAAAGGAATATGGCAATTTATGAAAGGTACTGCTATTAAATATGGATTAGAA
>JAHDSP010000489.1 GCA_018432645.1 Bacteroidales bacterium
AAATAATCACGCTTATGATCCTTGGGTAGAGCGAGGTATTCTTTAGAATTTTCTAGTAATTTTTTCATAATAAAAATTTTTTGATAAAAATAATAAAAAATATTTATATAATAAAAATTGTTAAGTATAACATATTTTGTGATTCATTACCCTTGCTCACACTCTGATAAAACCTTATTTTAATCCAATATTTATATTTATAAACCCCACCCTCACTTACACCAATTCGCAACAACTAAACATATATCTTGCACAGCTTTGAAATAAAAATTCCTAAAAAATCAAGTTGATTTTATTTCTTTAAATTAGTCTTTATTAATCTTTACCTACTCAAAACGTTATAGAACCTAATTTCTGAATTAATTTTTATAAAAATTATAAAAAATTAGGTATATTGAAAAAAAATATTTATCTTTGCAATTGTATCAAAAATAATTAGTTATTTTAAAAAACCAAAAAAAATAAAAAGATATGAATAATCAAGTTTTTAAATTTGAAATGCCACAAAATGAACCTATTAATGACTTTGCTAAAGGAAGTAAAGAAAGAGAAACTGTAATAGCTGAATTAAAAAAATTAAGTAGCCAAGAGATAGAAATACCTGTTATAATTGGTGGTAAGGAAATAAGAACTGGCAATACAGATAAAGTAGTAATGCCTCATAATCATCATAAAGCTTTGGCTACTTATCACAAAGCTGGTGAGAAAGAAATAAAAATGGCAATAGAAGAAGCATTGAAAGCTAAAAAAATGTGGGAAAATTTACCTTTTATCGAAAGAGCTTCTATTATGCTTAGAGCAGCTGATTTATTATCTACAAAATATAGAAGTTTAATACTTGCTTCTACTATGCTGGGACAGAATAAGAATGTTTTTCAAGCAGAGATAGATGCAGCTTGTGAAACTATAGATTACCTAAGATATAATACATATTTTGCTTCAAAAATATACTCAGATCAACCACGTTCCATGAGTGGTCAATTAAATTTTATTGAATATAGACCACTAGAAGGGTTTGTTTTTGCTGTTACTCCATTTAATTTTACTGCTATAGCTTCAAATTTAAATATGGCACCAGCATTAATGGGTAATACAACCATTTGGAAACCTTCACGTACTGCTTTATTCTCAAATTATTTCCTCATGCAAATATATAAAGAAGCTGGTCTGCCAGATGGAGTACTGAACTTCTTACCAGGACAAGGATCTACAATAGGAGAGATAGTATTATCTCATAAAGACTTTGGTGGATTACATTTTACTGGTTCTAATGAAACTTTTAATAGTCTATGGCAACAAATATCAAATAATTTGCGTAATTATCGTTCTTATCCTAGAATAGTTGGTGAAACTGGAGGTAAAGATTTTATCTTTGTTCATAATTCTGCAGATCCTTTGGAGGTAGCTTCTTCAATAGTTAGAGGTGCTTTTGAATTTCAAGGACAAAAATGTTCCGCTGCATCTAGAGGCTACATACCTAAATCATTATGGAATGAGGTAAAACAACATTTATTAGATCAAATTTCTCAAATTAAAGTTGGTGGAGTAGAAGATTTTAGCAATTTTGTAAATGCTGTAATTGATGAACCATCTTTTGATAAAATAATGTCCTATATAAATTTTGCTAAACAATCAAATGAAGCAGAAATATTGATAGGTGGCGAAGGTGATAAATCAGTTGGCTATTTCGTAAAACCTACAGTAATAGTAACTACTAATCCATACTTCAAAACTATGCAAGAAGAAATTTTCGGTCCTGTATTTTCAATCTTTGTTTATGATGATGATAAATATCAAGAAACATTAGAGATTTGTAATAATACTTCTCCTTATGGCTTAACAGGATCAATTTTTGGCTATGATAGATTTGCTATCATGCAAGCATATAATACATTAAGATACGCTGCAGGTAATTTCTATATTAATGACAAACCTACAGGAGCAATGGTAGGATTACAACCATTTGGTGGTTCTAGAGCTTCTGGTACTAATGATAAAGCTGGTGGGTATTTCAATCTTTTACGTTGGACAAGTCCTCGTACAATAAAAGAAACATTTATACCACCGACAGATTTCAAATATCCGTTTATGGAAATATAAAAAATCAAAATAATAAACGAGGGAGCCCAGTAAAACTGGGCTCCCTCGTTTATTATAAATCAGTTATTAATGATAAGTAAAGTGGGAGGGAAGAGGGTTACTCTATAATATGATTGATCAATAAATTGTACTTGTCCATTAATACATAATCGATTATAATCAAAATCTGCTGTTATAGGACATTGTGTGTATGATAAATTTATATAAATTCTCTTTAATTTATTTAGTAAATTATAATTTTGTTGGGTTACATTTGGTATACATATTAAAAAAATATTTAAAATTATATTAGTATTGACAATGAATTTTGATATTTATTAATGTATTTTTTTAATGACAAATTTTATAATGTCTATAAATATTAATAAAATTAAAGCAAAAACTGAGATTCTACCTATGTAATCACCATAAATAGTATAAATAGTTTTATTATCCCATAGAGATAATGTAGCTACAAAAGCCGTTTCTTCCCAATAATTTGTGTGATATAGTATTTCACCACGTCTATTAATAATACAACTTATACCAGTATTAGCTGCTCTAGCAATATCTCTGCGAGTCTCTATAGCTCTGAGTGCTGCATATGAATAATGTTGTCTATGACCAGCAGTATTTTTCCACCAACCATCATTTGTAATAACAAATAATAAATTAGCTCCTAGATTAATAAATTCAGAAATAAATTCACCAAATACTGATTCATAGCATATGCCTACACCTACTTTGGCATTATTATGTTTGTAAACAAATGGTATTTTATCTTTGCCGAGGCTGCCAGATATTCCACCTAAATTAATAGCAAATTTTTCAATAGGTTTTATAATATTTTGATATGGCATCTGCTCTACACCTGCCACTAATTTGATTTTGTGATAGCTACCTACTACTCCTGAAGTATCTATAAATAGAGCAGTATTATATGCATCATAGTAAAAGTCATAGTGTTTATTGTAACGAGCTGTGCTAGTGATTTTTTCTCCATCTTTAAATGCTTTATATGTGGATGCACCAGTGATGTATAATGCGTTAGGATATTTATCTTTTAAAATATTTACTATTTCATTGATACTATATGAACTATCGAATTCATCCTCCCATATACCCTCTTGTATATTGCTTTCTGGTGCAACAATAAAATCTACATCCTTAGCATTTACATTATTTATTAATTTTTTAATTATTGCGATATTATCTTGTGGAGAAATATTAAATTCCTCTTCATATGGATCTATATTAGGCTGTATCACAAGGACATTCACTTTATTATCATTCTCTACTGGTATATTTCTATATCTAATGAGTGAATAAATAATTGGTGTTAACAAGATAAAAACAAAAAGAAGCGCATAAATGTGAAAGGCTCTTTCTTTATACTTTTTGTAATAAATAAATCTAATGATCAAATAAATAAAAATATTTATTAGCCATATCCATAGAGTGCCACCTAAAACACCAGTGAATTCATACCATTGTACTATAGAAGGCATAGTAGCAAATACATTGCCTAATGTGAGCCATGGCCAGCTGAGCTGCCAACTAAAATGTAAATATTCGAAACAAATCCATAAAATCACATAAATAATGCCAATTCTATTGGTGCTACCTAACCATTTTTTTAGATTAAATGCCATTTGTAATGTCAGTGACATTAGTGCTGCATTTGCTAAAATCACAAATACTGATCCTACAGCTGTTGCATGCCAAATCCAATAACTAGTAAATGCATTCCATAGCAAAAATCCTGGATAAGTATAGCGAAATATCGCTCCACCAATGAATTTGTCTCTATTATGTTCTATGTAATCTATTATCCATAAAAATGGTACTAAACTAATCAAACTAAATAGTGGAAATCCTTTTAATGGCCAGCTAATTAATAGTAAGCAACCGCCAATAATAGATGATAATATTAAATATCTCTTTGGGTGTTTATCTATATTTATCATAATTTATTTTATTATTGCAAAATAAAATAAAATAATTTATTAATCACATATTATTTATTTTATTTGTAAATTTGCTTTTATGAATGATATATTACTAGATAGTAAAATACCTAATAAAGAGTTGGTTTAAAAAATTCAATTTATTTAACTGATTTTTAAATCATTTTTTAATTTTTTTCAAAATTTGTTTTTTTAAAAATTTTTACTTTAATTTTGTATACTAAAAGAATAATATATTAATTTCGGCAAATATCTTTTTAAATGAAAAATTTTTTATTTCATCTCTCTTTAAAAAAAATATTTTTTATAATTATACTTTTTTATTTTTCAAATTTATATTCTCAATCTGGTAATTGTGATTTAAATACCCCATATTATTTAGTAGATTTATCTTCATCAATAGATAGTGTCTGGATTTCTCCATTGGTAATACGTAATGGTAATTGTTGTGGAACAACAGATCCTGATAGATGCGTCGAGTTTTACATAACAATGAATCCAGGTACTATTGCTATTCGTTTTAGCATCAATTCAGGTGCTATACCACCTGGATCTATGTTTTATCAAATTGATTGTGGTCCCCAGGTTCCAGTAGGGGATGCAGTCTGTTTGCCACCACCAGGTCCATATACTTTGACTTTTTGTAAACCTGGAGGTAATGAAAATACTTATAAAATAGAAGCTATTCCTGCTCCCAATACTAATTTTTTCTATGCTGATGTAGATGGTTATTGTTCTATCATGCTTAATGTTGTAGGTTTAGATCCTGCCACTGTTCAGTGGACAGATATATCCTATGGAGGATTATATGATAGCTATCTCAGCTGTACTAATTGTCTAAACCCTATAGTGAATTTTTTACCAGATCATCCACCATATGTTGATTATGAAGTTTGTGGTGAAGTTTTAGTTGAAGAATGTTCAGTAAGCTTGATATTTTGTGATACAGTTAGAGTTTATTTTTATGATCAATTAAACGTTAGTTTGAGTGAAGATACTACATATATTTGTGAAGGAGAATCTAATATTAGTCTTATACCTACTGTTAGTGGTGGTCTCCCTCCATATCAATTTTTTTGGTATTACGACGGTGATATAGTAAGCAATGATTCCATTTTTTATGCTTCTGAATTAGGAACTTATATATTAGAAGTTAGGGATTCTACCTACCCATCATGTTTACCATTTATAGATACAATATTTATCGATTTTGCTCCATTACCATTTATTACTGCAACAGCTAATCCAGTAGAGATTTGTCTTGGTGAAAGTTCAGAACTGACCGTAAGTTCAGATATCACTGGAACAACATTCAACTGGTCTAATGGATTAGGAACAAATCCAGATGTAACTGTTATTCCAACAGCTACCACAACATATTCAGTTACTGGCACAACACCTGAAGGTTGCACTGGCACAGCAGAAGTTACAGTAACTGTCCATCCATTACCAAATATCACTGCTAGTGCAACTCCATCAGAAATTTGTCTTGGAGAAAGCTCTCATTTGATGGTAAGTTCAGATATCCCTGGAACAACATTTAGCTGGTCAAATGGATTAGGCACAAATCCAAATGTAACTGTTAGTCCAACAACTACGACAACATATTCAGTTACAGGAACTTCTAATGAAGGTTGCACTGGCACAGCAGAAGTTACAGTAACTGTTCATCCATTGCCAAATATCACAGCTAGTGCAACTCCAACAGAGATTTGCCTTGGTGAAAATTCTGAATTGACTGTAAGTTCAGATATCCCTGGAACAACATTTAGCTGGTCAAATGGATTAGGCACAAATCCAAATGTAACTGTTAGTCCAACAACTACGACAACATATTCAGTTACAGGCACAACACCTGAAGGTTGTACTGGCACTGCAGAAGTTACAGTAACTGTCCATCCATTGCCAAATATCTCTGTTACAGCAACTCCAGCAGAGATTTGTCTTGGTGAAAATTCTGATTTGATGGTAAGTTCAGATATAACTGGAACGACGTTTAGCTGGTCTAATGGATTAGGCACAAATCCAAATGTAACTGATACTCCAACAGCAACGACAACATATTCAGTTACTGGCACAACAATTGAAGGTTGTATTGGAACAGCAGAAATTACTGTAACTGTTCATCCATTACCAAATATCTCTGCAACAGCAACTCCGGAAGAGATTTGTCTAGGTGAAAGCTCTGATTTGACTGTAAGTTCAGATATCAGTGGAACAACGTTTAACTGGTCTAATGGATTAGGAACTAATCCAAATGTAACTGTTAGTCCAACATCTACCACAACATATTCGGTTACTGGCACAACACCAGAAGGTTGCACTGGCACAGCAGAAGTTACAGTAACTGTTCATCCATTGCCCAATATCTCGGCTTCAGCTAATCCAACAGAGATATGTCTTGGTGAGAGTTCTGATTTGACAGTAAGTTCAGATATCACTGGAACAACATTCAACTGGTCTAATGGATTAGGAACTAGTCCAAGTGTAACTGTTAGCCCAACAATAACCACAACATATTCAGTTACTGGCACAACAATTGAAGGTTGCACTGGCACAGCAGAAATTACAGTAACTGTTCATCCATTACCAACTATTACAGCTAGTGCAGATCCACCAGAGATTTGTCTTGGTGAAAGTTCTGATTTG
>JAHDSP010000065.1 GCA_018432645.1 Bacteroidales bacterium
GAATAAAAAAGTTTTCAATAGTGATTATTCTTATTTAGTTCCAGAATTTTATTCAGTAAAAAATCTATCTGCAGCTGTTAGACTGTCATTTGCATTTGCTGATCCTAATGATATCATTTTATTAGCACCTAATAAATCTAATATTAATAGTAAATTATATTCAAATAAATTTAAAAATATTGTTAACGAATTATGATTAAAAAGATATTCAAAATTTTCAAAGGAGATAAAACTATATGGATAGTATACTTATTTTTGTGTATATTCTCTATGATAGCAGTATATAGTACTATTGGAAATTTAGCATTTAGATTTAATGAAGGTAACACAACATATTATTTGATACAACATGTAATAATATTAATTTTTGGAATTGTATTAGCATATTTAGTTCATTTAATGGATTATCGCATTTGGGGCTTGATAGCCAAATTTTTATTTATTATTGCTATACCATTATTGATAATTACACTATTTAAAGGACAAACCACCAATGATGCAGCTAGATGGTTGCGAATTCCTGTTATAGGAATTTCATTTCAAACATCAGATTTTGCTAGATTTGCATTGATTATACTATTAGCTAGGATAGCATCTGCTAAACAAGATAATATAACTGATTTCAAACATGCATATTTACCAATGATAGCAGCTGTCGCTATCACAGTAGGATTAGTTTTCCCTACAAATTTATCAACAGCAATTTTGATATTAGCTACTGCACTATTAATAATGTACATAGCAAGAGTTCCATTGAAATATTTACTAGCTACAGTTGGCATAGTAATAGTCATCATGGGTATATCGATTTTGATAATGTTACAGATGCCAAATAAAGGACGTGTGGGCACTTGGCAATCGAGAATAGAAAGTTTTACAAATAAAGATGTGGAGGTGTCATACCAAAGAATGAAGGCCGATATAGCTATTGCTAATGGCGGATTTATAGGAAAATTTCCTGGTAATTCTACTCAACGTGGCACTCTACCTCAATCTCATACAGATTTTATCTATGCAATAATAATTGAAGAATTAGGTATGATAGGAGGCATAGCTGTATTACTTCTATATTGTGTGCTAATGTACAGAGCTATTCATGTGGGCAAACAAAGTAAAGGCTTCTTTGGTGCTTTTTTGGCAATAGGTTTTGGTTTTTATATAGGATTTCAAGCTTTTGTTAATATGTCTGTAGCTGTAGGTCTCATCCCTGTTACTGGACAGCCTCTACCAATTATTAGTAAAGGTGGTACTTCTATTATCTTCACTTCTATAGCTATTGGCATTATCCAAAGCATAGCACGTGATTACCAAAAAAACTTAAATAAAAATGAATCAAATATCGAAGATAATGTAGTAGTAGAAAATGAAAGTGAACAATCAGTAAATATTATAACTACATGAAAAACAATAATTTGATTTTAAAAAAATACATTTGATTATGAATAAAATAAATAAAATAAAATCTTGGGTTATTTTCTCTGCTGGTGGAACAGGTGGACATATATTTCCTGCTTTAGCAGTAGCTGAGAGGCTAAGAGAGCTACACCCAGATCTCGGCATATTATTTATTGGCAATAAAAATAGAATGGAAGCTAACATTGTACCAGAGCATAACTTCCCTATAATTCTATTGGATATGCACGGACTGAATAGAAAAAATTTACTAAAAAATATTAATCTGCCTTTTAAGCTCATAAAATCTTGGATGGAGCTAAATAAAATTTTTAAAAGATTTAAACCCAAAGTAGCTATCGGATTTGGAGGCTATGTTACGTATCCTGTACTCAAATATGCTCAGTGGAGAGGTGTACCTACTATTGTGCAAGAGCAAAATAGTACTCCTGGACTTGCTAATATTAAGTTAAGTAAAAAAGCTTCTGCCATTTGTGTAGCTTATCCTACAATAAAAAATTATATAAAAACTCCTAATGTACATCTAATAGGCAATCTAGTAAGAAATGAAATCCTAGTGCCAATGGCTAAAGAGCAAGCTGCTAATTTCTGGAATTTAGATATAAATAAAAAAACTATCCTAGCTCTGGGTGGCAGTCTAGGAGCTAAAGCTATAAATGATTTTATTTGCAATATTTTACAAGATTTGATAAAAAATGATATTCAATTAATATGGCAAACTGGTGATAAATATTCCATAGAGAGCTGCATTAATCATGATAAAATAAATAAAAGTATTATTGCTAGACC
>JAHDSP010000481.1 GCA_018432645.1 Bacteroidales bacterium
ATCATGAAAATATTGAATATTTAGCAGGTAGAATATGGAATTTATATATATTAAATTATTATTTAGAATCTCATAAACTATGAACCAAAATAGCAAAACCATTTTATATGTTACATACGATGGATTGTCTGATCCAGTATCTCAATCTCAGGTAATATCATATTTAGAAAGATTATCACAAAGCGGAATTAGTTACCATATTTTAAGTTTTGAAAAAAAAGAAAGATTGGCTACAAATGAAGATAAAATATGGGAAAAAATTGAAAAAAATAACTGGATTTGGTATCCAGAAGATTATACTAAAACTCCTGCAGTTTTATCTACCCTCTATGATATTGATAAAGGGAAAGAGAAAATTAGAAAAATTTTGAAATATAATCCTGATATATCAGCGATACATGTACGTAGCTATATCCCAATGATGATGGCGTTTGGCATAGCTAAAAAAAATAATATTCCTATAATTTTTGATATGAGAGGCTTCTGGGCTGATGAACGTGTAGATGGACATTTATGGTCACTTAATAATCCTATATATAGAGCTGTATATAATTTTTTTAAGAAAAAAGAAAAATTATGGATTACTAATTCTGATGCTGTGGTGGTACTCACTAATGATGCAAAAAATTATTTAATAAATCATTTTGAAGTCTCACCCAATGATGTATATTTGATACCTTGTGCTACAGATATAGACCTATTCGATCCTAGTAAAATTAAGCCTCATAATGAAAAACAGATAAACAATTTATTATATTTCGGTACTGCCGAAAACTGGTATCTTTTTGATGAGATGTTTAGCTTTTATAATGTATATAGAAAGTTCTTTTCGTCATCTAAATTTACACTTATACTTTATAGTAAAAATTCTGAAATTTTAGAAAAAATAGACAAATATGATTGGCATGATGAGGTGGAGATAATATATAATGTGCCTAGAGCAGCTATGCCAGAATATATCATTTTGGCTACTCATGTTATATTTTTTCTAAATAATAATTATATTAATGGGAGATCGCCAATAAAATTGGCTGAAGCACTGGCTATGGGCAAACCAATCATTACAAATAAAGGTATAGGAGACCTAGATGACATAGAAAATGATAAATGTGGCGTTGTCATTGATAAGTTTGATGTAGATCAATTTACTAATGCTTGTCTGCGACTAAAAAATACAAAATTTGACTCAAAAGTTATACGTGATTATGCCTTGCAGAAATATGATTTGAACGTGCTTTGTGAGAAATATAAAATGATATATGATAAATTCTCTGAATCAAAATAAAAATATTGAATAATTAAGAAAAAAATTTGCAATTTTGTAAAAAAAATAATTATGAAAAAGATTTTTACTTTTATAATATTATTAATCCCATCATTATTTGCATTTTCACAAAATTCACTTAAACTATATTACCATAATAATCTGCTCGCAAATGATGATAGCATTTATCTGTTTATGGATAGTAGCCAATATACTGTACAATATGTGCAATTAGCTGTAGAAAACATTAGTAATAATAATTTAAATGTAAAGGTAAAGAAGACAGAAATCAGTGTTATTCCCGGCACTGAAAATAGCTTTTGCTGGTCAATGTGCTATGATACATCTGTTTTAGTTTCTCCCCATTATATTACTATACCAGCTCATTCTATTAATAGTGATGATTTTTATGGCGAATACTATCCTAAAGGTCATTTGGGAACTTCTATCATTAGATATACTTTTTTTGATATGAATAATACTACCGATAGTGCTAGTATGATAGCAGTGTATGTAGCTACCCCCGTAGGCATAGAAGAGCTAGCAGAAAATAATAATATTTTACTTTATCCTAATCCTACCAGTGGTATAACAAATTTAAATGTGGATTTGGGAAAAGATTTTACAATAGAAATATTTAATTCTTTAGGAGCAAAAGTTTTACAAGAGAATATTATAAGCAATAGCATAGATTTATCACTGCTACCAGAAGGTATTTACTATTATAGAATTAAAGAAAATAACCAGATAAAAACTAATAATGTTTTAGTTATACAAAAGTAAAAAATTAATCCATAGGTTCCCAATCTCCAAAAGCTTCAGTAACGACAAAAGTTTGTGGCTCCGTAGTGAAGCGTATATTACCATTATAGTTCCAATCTAAATATTCGGAATTGCCACCACCTGTAGTAGTAATTAAAAATCTGCGTCCAGTCAAACCGAAATAACGTGCTTTATCTGCTGGTAAAGCTTCATCACCACCTGATGGATCAACAGGTATCCATCCATAATTAGGTAAATATACCTCTACCCATCTATGAAAAACTTCATCCATAGACGCTAACTCACCTCTTTCCACTACTGATCCCACATATCTAGCAGGTACTCCAGCAGCTCTACACATAGAAATGAAGACAAAAGTATATTCGGAACAAGAGCCATTACCTCTTTCTAATACTGTGGGAGCAGTATTCCAGCCTCCAGTACGTTCATAATATAATTTCTCATGTAAATAATAATAAATTCCCTTTACAATTTTATATACATTAGTCTCATTACCTATAGCCTCTTTAAGTGCATTTCGAATAATTGGATTATTCATATCATATTTTTCATCATCTACTAAATATATTTCTTTTAATTTTTCTGGAATTTCATTTAAAGAACCAACTTTATCAGGATAAATAAAGTAGCGAGTATCAAACATCTTAGCTTTTACATACATTTCTACTTGAACTTTTTGACCTGCATTCACATTATCAAAATGGAAATAAGCTATTTTTTGTCCCCATTTATCAGTTAAAATTTTTGTTGGATTAATAGAAAATTCTACTTCACCTATTATATCTTGATTGTCGATAGATTGTGGAATAGCAAAATATAA
>JAHDSP010000403.1 GCA_018432645.1 Bacteroidales bacterium
TGCCGCTCTTTTATTTATCAATTACCTAATAAAAAAGAAAAGTAAAATGAAAGAATAACATTCGTAAGAAGTTAAATTAAAAAATTAAATAATAAATATTAATTTTTAATCTCATAAAAAATTTCGAATTTTGCAAAAAAATGTTTATTGAAATTTTAAAAAGTAAAATTCATAGAGCTTTTGTAACGGAAGTAAATATTAATTATCAAGGTAGTATTACAATTGATGAGGATTTAATGGATGCAGCTAATATAGTAGAGCATGAAAAAGTACAAGTTTTAAATTATAATAATGGTGAGCGTATAGATACTTATGTCATTAAAGGGAAACGAGGAACAGGTGAGGTATGTATGAATGGGCCAGCAGCTCGTAAATTTCTCGTAGGTGACCCCATCATTGTCATTAGCTATGCTATGATAGATGCTCAAGAGGCTAAAAATTTAATCCCAAAAATTATTTTTGTAGATAATAATAACAAAATAATTACCAAGTGAAGCCTAAAGTTAAGACTTTTATTCAAACTTTTATTTTCTTGGCTATTGGTATTTTTCTGATCTTTTGGTTCTTAAATAAGCTATCGCCGGCTGAGAGAGCTGAAATATGGCAATATTTTAGAGAAGCTAATCCTCTTTGGTTAATAGTAGCTATGATAGTAGGGGTTTTTTCTCATATTTTCCGTGCTTTACGATGGAATCTTTTAATTGAGTCTGTAGCCACTAAACCTAATGTGAAAAATACTTTCTGGGCTGTTATGGTGGGTTATTTAGTTAATTATGCTGTTCCACGCTTAGGTGAGATCACTCGATGTGCTGTGCTAGGTAAAAAAGAAAAAATACCCGTAGATACTGTATTAGGAACTATGATTTCTGAACGTCTATTTGATATGCTTTGTTATGTTATTATTTTTGTATTAGCTTTCATAGCTTTAACAGCTAAAATGATGGCTTTTCTTGATAATTATCAAACTCCATCCTTTATTTCTTGGAATTTCGCTTTGATAGTTTTGTTAGCCTTGATAGCATTATTTGTTGCTTATAAATTGTGGCGTAGGCATAAACCTACTTCTAAATTAGGTCAAAAAATTTCTGCATCTATTCGTAGATTTATTGATGGTGGCAAATCAATTATTAATTTAAAGAAAAAATGGCTCTTTATTTTATATTCTATTCTAATATGGGTGTGTTATTTACTTATGACATATATTGCTTTTCTCACTATTGATGCTACTTATCATTTACCATTGGATGCTGCATTTGCTGTATTAGCTCTCGGTACTATCGGCATGTTAATTATCCAAGGTGGTATAGGTGTTTATCCGATTATTGTTTCTCAAGTTTTATTATTATATGGTATAGATAAGGTAGGAGGATATTCTCTCGGATGGATATCTTGGACTATACAAACTGTTATAGTATTAATCTTGGGTTTGATAGGTTTTATCATATTATCTCAGAAAAAAAATCATGAACAAGTTCCAAATATTACAGAATAAAATTTTAAATCTTTACGATTTACAAAGTGAAACCTATAAATGGCGCAAAAATAATGAAAAA
>JAHDSP010000378.1 GCA_018432645.1 Bacteroidales bacterium
TAAGCAGCATATTGTAAAATTATTTTTTGATCTAGTTGTTCTCTAAGCATTGTAGCCCATTCATTATCTGAATAATCCTCACGATATTTTAAACTTAAGTTAGGATTATAGCCAAAATTATCTTTCATTTTACTTGCAGCAGTACTTACTTGAGCGCCAGAGCCATCAGGACTATATCCCATTCTAACGGCTACACCACAATGATAAATTAATTTGGCAATCTCATAGCTAGAATCTATAATAGCACTGGGCATTTTATCATAATCATAAGTTTGTTGATTCAAATTAACTGTTAATGTACCATACCCTTGTGTATAATGAATAACAAAACCTGTAGGATTGGTGGGATATCTATAATAAAACATATTCATAGCCATAGCTGTAGCTACACATCCAGCATAAACGTGTCCACATGGTCCATCTGGATCTGCGGGGCAAAGTGCATTATAACCGCAATCCTGATTCCAGTTAGCATATAATAATGGTCCTACTTGAGTTGTAGATTTGTAGTTTTTATTAGTCAAAGCATCCCATTGTGCTTTTATTTCATTAGTAGCAGATAGATTATTTAGTCTAATATTTTTGATTTGAGTTTTATATTGTTTCAAAAAAATAGTTACACCTGGGCATATACTATCTTTATTAGAGAATGTACCTTCATCTGAATATGCTAATATAGGTATAGCAGCATCATCACCAGATATTATTACGTATGCATTATTACTTTCAAAAACATATAATTCATCAGTAATTGCTAACCATTTTGGTAGATTAGCTTCGGTAACTACGATTTTTTCTGTACTTTTATCTATTAATTGCAAATAATATTCTGCAATTTTATAAGCAACATTTTTACTAATGGGTGCACTAAATAATTGCACTGAAATTATTAATAACAGAGATATAAATAATTTTCGCATAATCTTTTTTTATTTATTACAAAATTAAATAAAAATTATGAATTTCTGAAATAAAAATTCATAAAAAACTTAAATTTTGACATCATAGTTGCCAAAACGTACATCTGCCTGATATATATCATCTTTTTTTGTAAAAATATCTTGTAAGATTCTTTTAAAAATACCATTATTTCTTGAATGCTTATAATAAGAAAATTTGTTTTTAGGTAGTTCCTTGATTTGTTTAGGTGATAAGTAAAAATATGTATAATTAGCAATATCTATTTTATTTCTATATAATTTTTCGTCTGGAAGTTCTTTAGTAATTAATGTAATAATACCTTTATTTAAGCATTCTTGCTCGATCCATTCAATTATTTGAGAATATTTTGGTTGAATTTTTTTGATATTAAAATCTCTATAAGCTGTATTACCTAATCTACGTATTGGGCGAATTTGCAATATGTCAATGTTATAATTATCTAAATACGATTTTATATTTTTAAGATCTTCAGCATTATCTGGATTGATAGTAAAATTTAATCTTAACCTAACGGAAGAATAAGTTTTTTTTAATTCTGAAATATCATTAAGAACTTGATGTAAGTGTTCAATTTTAGCTCCAGGCATCATTGATTCATAAATTTCTTTTGAGCAACCATGCATTGAAATTATTATTTCATCAAGTCCAGCAGTAAAATATTGTTTTATTTTTTCATAATTCAACACAGAAGCATTGGTAGTGAGAGATACATAAGGCACATGATGTTTTTTGGCTTCATAAATTATCTTTTCATTATGCGAAAATAAAGTAGGTTCTGCTGCACATCCTATCTGAACTCTGA
>JAHDSP010000424.1 GCA_018432645.1 Bacteroidales bacterium
GCTTATATTAAAGCTGAACTAAATCTTTTCAAAAAACAAGCTCAAGAAGTTGATATTATCATCACTACTGCTCAAATACCTGGTAAAGAAGCTCCTAAATTATTATTTGAAGATCATGTAAATGCTATGAAACGTGGCTCTGTGATTGTTGATTTAGCTGCTCCTACTGGTGGTAATTGTGTTTTGACTAAAAAAGATGAAATTATCACTACTGATAATGGAATTACTATTTTAGGAAAAGTTAATATGATGCCTACTCAAGCCAGTTATTTATATGGTAATAATTTAATTAATTTTATCGAAGAGCTAGGCACTGCTGATAATTTTAATATCAATATGGATGATGATGTTATCAAGCGTGCTATGGTAGTGTATAATGGCAAAATAAATTGGCCTCCAGAGCCCTTACCTGTTAGTGCCAAAAAACCTATTATTTCTAAATCTATTGAGCAAGAGTCTCTATCTAAAGCTAAAAAGGTACGAAAACAATTGATGACTAATGCAATTTCTCTCATTGTTGTGGGTATTTGTTTATTTTTATTAGGTAAGGTAGCTCCACCAGATTTTATGAGGCATATAACTGTCTTTGTTTTAGCAATATTTGTTGGGTGGAATGTGATATGGAATGTAACTCATGCATTACATACCCCTTTGATGTCAGTTACTAATGCTATCAGTGGGATTATAATTATTGGTGGACTGCTGCAAATGCAATCAAATATTACAGATACCAAATCTATTTTAGCCTTTATTTCAATATTAATTGCTTGTATTAATATTGTAGGTGGTTTTTTAGTTACTTATAGAATGTTAAAAATGTTTAAAAAATAATTCAGTTTATGATATCAGTTGAAATACAAACAGCAGCATATTTATTTGCTTCTATATTATTTATTTTAAGTCTTTCTGGTTTATCTAATCAAGAATCAGCTAAAAGAGGAGTTATCTTTGGCATTATTGGTATGGTAATAGCAATTGTAGCTACTTTATTAGGTAATATACATGGTTATGCTTACATTATTATTGCTATGTTAATAGCATCAGTAATTGGTATATTAGTAGCTAGAAAAGTACAAATGACAGCAATGCCACAGTTAATAGCTATGCTACATAGTTTCGTTGGGTTGGCAGCAGTTTTAGTAGGTTATGGTTCATACATAGATCCTAAAACATTAGATTTATTAGGTGCTGAAAGGACAATTCATTATGTAGAAATATACCTTGGAGTTTTTATAGGAGCTATTACATTTACGGGATCATTGATAGCTTGGGGTAAATTGACAGAAAAAGTAACTCCCAAACCTGTTGTTTACAAAGGTAAAGATATTATTAATATTTTATTATTAGTAGTGTCTGTGGTTTTAGGAGTATTTTTTGTGCAAGCTACAGGAATAGAAGGTATGCCCTATCTAGCTATAATGACAGCTATAGCTGCATTTTTTGGTATAATGTTAGTAATGGCAATAGGTGGTGCAGATATGCCTGTAGTTATCTCTATGTTAAACTCTTTATCTGGCTGGGCAGCTGCAGCTTCTGGCTTTACACTTGGGAATGATTTATTGATAGTTACTGGAGCTTTGGTTGGTAGTTCAGGTGCTATTCTTTCTATTATTATGTGCAAAGCTATGAATAGATCTTTCTTTACAGTAATATCAGGTGGTTTCGGTCTAGAAGTTAAAACTGGTGCTAAAATCGAAGGTAAAGTTACTTCTATTTCACATGATGAAGCTGCAGAATGGTTAAAAGAGGCTCAATCTATTGTTATCGTTCCAGGATATGGCATGGCTGTAGCTAAAGCTCAGTATCCTATTCATGACCTCGTAGAGAAACTCAGAAAAGAAGGAAAAACTGTAAAATTCGGTATCCACCCAGTTGCTGGTAGGTTACCTGGTCATATGAATGTTTTATTAGCGGAGGCAAATATACCTTATGATATTGTACTAGAAATGGATGAAATCAATCCAGAACTTCCAGAAACGGATGTAGTATTAGTAATCGGTGCTAATGATACTGTGAACCCTAGTGCCCAAGAAGATCCTTCTAGCCCTATTTATGGTATGCCAGTAATAGAGGTTTGGAAAGCTAAAAAAGTTATTGTTATGAAGAGATCTATGGCTGTCGGTTATGCAGGTGTAGAAAATCCATTATTCTATAAAGAAAATGCTGCTATGCTTTATGGTGATGCTAAAGAAAGCGTCGAAAAATTAAATTCCCTTTTGTAGATATAATTTATTTATGTACAATACAAAGAGACACATTCCAATGTGTCTCTTTGTATATATTTTTTTCACTTCTTTTAGTAATTTTACAAAAAAATGAAAAAATTAAAAATATTTTTCATATTAATTGTATCAATAAATATATGTCTGAGTGCACAAAAGGATAGTATTTATACAAATTTAGAACTTGCTTTTCAAAATCCACAAAATGTTAAAATATTAATATTAAAAAATAAAAAATTATATCAATTGCCATCTGATATTGATTTATTAGAGAATCTAGAGATTTTAAATCTTAAAAGAAATAAGCTGACAAGTTTACCATCATCTATTGTAAATTGCAAAAATTTAATAAAGATAGATCTTAGTTATAATAAATTCTCGACTTTCCCAATTATCTTAAAAGAATTACCACGGCTGAAAGAATTAAATTTATATCATAATGAGTTAGAATACTTACCTAGTGAGATAGGTGAATTTGTTAGTTTAGAGAAATTAGATTTAGGAGAGAATTATTTGACGGAATTGCCACAACAAATCAAGGCTTTAAGTAATACACTAAAGGAATTAAATTTGAGATTAAACGTGATATCTTTAAAACATCAAAAAGAAATAAGGGAGAAGTATTTACCTAATACGAAAATTTATTTTTCTGCTCCTTGTAATTGTGATTTATAAAATATATGGCTCTATTTTAAAATAGTGTTGTCGAAAAAATTAGGTTGAAAAAATATTAGCAGCATTAGTAATTTTAAAATTCCAAAATTGAGATTTCCAATGTCTAGCAGAAGTGTATCTATATGTTAGATTTAGTTTTTATAAGTCTTTCATACATCTTTTCAATATTTGTAAACCTATCCCAAACCTTTGTATTTGATGTAATTTTATTATTAAAAATATATAGTATATTTTTCTCAATAAATGCAAAATAAGATGTATATAATGGTAGATATTTGGTAGCTACACCTTTTAGATTATGATTTATAAATGCATCTAATCTATTAGCTATGTTATTTATATACTGAACATTTTCACCAGTTTCAGCTTTATGATTCTTAGATATAAATTTTACGTGTTCCAATCCTAATGTTTTAGCAAATGCTGTATAACTTGGATGACTATCTGTAACCAATTTTTCATGCTTATTAAATTTATTTTCTATCGCATTGATAATGTCCCGTTGATTTATTCGCTCTATTTTATCCATGTTTTTTTTTGTAAATTACAACATTTTTTTTAAATAGAGCTTAAATTTAAAAAATTTTTTTGATCAAGACTTTCGTTTGTTAGCAAGTACAAACTTCAGTATTTTTGATAGATTTAGGTTCATTGCTGGTAATGAGTATCATCTACATTATATACTTCTTTGCTTGTTTTTTTGTCAAACAAAAAATATTTAGACATAGCACTGGCTTTGATTTCGCCATTTTGAATGATTTTAGATTCGATGAAAGCAATATTTTTTTTATGTTCAATTAACTTTCCTTGAATATAGATTTTTTCATCAGTTGAAATTTTTTTATGATATTTGACGTTTAGCTCTACAGTCATACCGGCTCTGCTAATTTTAGATACTATCACCCAGCTGCCAACCTCATCTAATAATGTGGCTACTATTCCACCATGCAGTACTCCGTGCCAGCCTTCGTAATTTTTGTTTGCTATCCATTCTGACTCTACATGGTCACCATAATCGTAAAATTCTAAATGCAATCCGACTGGATTTCTTTCAGAGCATCCAAAGCAGAAATCATCTTGCTGATTCAAAGATTCTTTTTTTATTTTTTTCATTTCATAAATTTTTTTGCATATTCATCGATGAAATCTTTTTCATCTTTTGATAAAGAGTTTTCACCTTCTTTATTTATTTTTTCTAAAATTCTATTAATTTCATTTTCTATTTCTTTTCTCTTATCGTAATAGTCATAGTCATTGATTGGAGGTTTCTCATGTAGAATGTTTTTTTTATGAGAAATTTTTTTAGATAATTGAATAGTTATAAATCCTAATATTGCTGCTATAATAGATACTACTATTGCACTCAAAAGCAGATCCATATTAGTAAATAATATTATTATAATGTATAACAATAAAAATATGTTCGAAATAGTTCCTATATTAATCTTTCTATTTTTAAATCGCAAATAAATACCATTATTTGATAGGATAGCCCAGGATAATATTGCACAACTAAATAATGTTAGCCCACCCCAATTATGTAAATTGAATGACCATTGTATAGCTGCGAAACCGCCGCCAAAGCTTGCTAAAAGCCACAATATTAAAAATTCCCACCATTTAATATTTGTCAATAAATATCTAGCACTAATGTATAATATTAAAATATTCAAACCCAATTCCCATAAATGTACGTGAATAAAAGGGTGTAATAGTAATGTAAAGAACAGATTATTTGTGTTAGGTAATAAAAATGTAATAAAGGTATCTGGGAATATTACAAATAATATAGACAATATTATTGAAATAATTAAAATGCTATAAATAGTTATTTTTTTCCATGACAGATGCATAGTAAAAAGATAATTTTTTAATAATAAAATTTATATGGTTTAAAGCGATAGCCCCAGATGAGCATTAGAATAAATGCGAATATCATACCTCCTAAATGAGCGAAATGAGCTATGCCACCGTGTGGCTGATAAACACCAGCAAATAATTCAAAAGCACCATAAATAATAACAAAAACAATAGCTCTCACTGGTAAAAGTCCATAAATAAATACAGGAACATTAGGAAACATAAGTCCAAATGCAAGTAAAATACCAAAAACAGCTCCTGATGCTCCTACCATTGGCACATTCATCATCATTGCTAATAAGCTATTTAAAGAATTAACTGTAAGTGGAGCTACGGAATCCCAATTATTTAGTAATTCATTAACCTTATTAGGATCATAAATGTTAGCGAAATATTTATCTAAAATTGCAATAAAATCTTGTTGATTTAAAGTTTGAGAATATAGTGTAATAGCTTTTTGAATGTTAGTAAATTCTATATGATTAACTCCTAACTGAATTAAGGAAGCTCCTAATCCAGTAATAAAGTAAAAAATTAAAAATTTCTTTGCTCCCCATACATTTTCTAGCATATATCCAAACATCCATAGAGCAAACATATTAGTAAATAAATGCATAAAACTGCCATGCATAAACATATAAGTAATAAACTGATACCATCTAAAATATGGGGATGCTGGATAGTGTAACCCAAGCATATTTATTAAATCTATTCCTCTATTTGCAAAAACTATTGTAGCTAAATAAAAAATTACATTTATAATAAGTAAATTTTTAACAACAGGTGGAAATAAAGAGAAACTTGATGGTCCGAAAAGTCTATTATTCATAAGATTGAATTAATTGTAATAAATTATTTAACGACAAAATTATAAAATTATTTTTACCTCCAATTCCTTTTTGCGGATCTGGTAATGAAAATAATTCAGATAATATATTATTTATAGAGTCTGGCGTCAATGTCATTAATTGTTTTTTAGCACCATGCAAAGCTAAACTAATGTATAGTTTATTAATGTTTATACTGGCTCCAGTTTCAGGCATTTCTAATATTTGATATACAAAATCTTCGATGTCTTCTTCTTTAATGTATCCATGTGCGGGTAAGCCTACAGCTTGGAACTGATTATTAGAAATTTTTTCAAATTTAAATCCTAAACTTTCTAATATTGATTGTACAGATAAAAATGTTCCTAAAAATTTAGAATCTATAGTTATTATAATAGGGAATAAAACTTGTTGAGATTCAGAATTTATATTATTTTTATTTTTTGATAATTGTTCGAAAATTAATCTTGCTAAAATCGCCTCAATATCACCTACCAAAATTCCATCTTTCATTTTAGTTATTAATATTCTATTATCAATTACTTGAAATTCCAAACTATCATAATTTATTTTAGAGTCGTTTTCTATTGAAGAAATTTCATTAAAAAGATCTTTGTAGTTTTCATTGATTATATCTCGTTGAGTATTGATTTTTTGATTAAAAAGTTGAGTAGTATCTGTTAGAGGATGCTTGGGAAAATTAAAATTGCTTTTAGAAGAATTAATAGAAAAGATGTGAGTAGGAATAGCATCGAAATCTATGTCTGGCATTAGTCCACTAATTCCGAGAGCTTTTTTAGTTAAACTATTCAGAGTAGCAGCTATCAAATGCTCATCTTGAAATTTAATTTCAATTTTGCTAGGATGAACGTTTACATCTAATTTATGAGGAGGCAAAGTAATAAAAAAGACATATGCTGGAAAAGTTTCTTTATCGATTAAGCCTTCATAAGCTTTCATAATCATTTGATGAAAATATGGGCTGCGAAAATATCTACCATTAGCATAAAAATATTGATTGCCACGATTCTTTTTGGCTGCAGTAGGATTAGAGATAAAACCTTTTATTGTAGCAAATGGGAACTCTTCTTCAATATATAAAAGTTTAGAATCATATTGTTTGCCAAAGATTTCAATTATGCGTTGTTTAAGGTTAGTAGGTAGCAATTTTATTTTTAGTTCATTATTATCTGTTAAAGAGAAGGCTATATTATTATTGGGAATGGCAATGCGATAGAATTCTTCCCAAATATTTTTCATTTCTACATTGTCAGACTTTAAAAAATTACGTCTAGCAGGTACAGAATAAAATAAATCTTTTACTAAAATATTAGTTCCTTTGGGACAAGCAGCAGGTTCTATTTTTAATATTTTACTATTTTCTACCAAGACATGCGAGCCAATTTCTCGGTCCTCTGGACGAGTGAACATCTCTACACGAGACACAGCAGCTATAGATGCCAAAGCTTCTCCACGAAATCCGTAAGAATATAAGTCATAAATATCATTAATATCATAAATTTTAGATGTTGCATGTCGCTCAAAGGCTAAAGATACATCCTCTGGATATATTCCTTGCCCATCATCTATCACCTGAATAAGAGATTTGCCTGCATTTTGAATAACAATATCTATAGTTGTGGCTTGAGCATCAATAGCGTTTTCTGTCAATTCTTTGACAACAGAAGCTGGTTTTTGTACTACCTCACCAGCAGCTATTTGATTGATTATTTGCTCTTTTAGTATTATTATACCATGTTTAGAGTTATTCATTTGAATATTTTAATTTTTTTTAAGAAAATATAAATAATAAAAGTAGGATTAATATTATGACAATAGTCAGTAGATTCGTATTAGATCTTTTTTTCGTTTTTAAATTTTTTTTCCATTTAAATTCTAGCTCTCTGCGTAATTTCTCTCTTTCGAATTGTTTTTTTTCTTCATCACTCCACTCTGGATTGACCTTATCAGTAAATCTTGGTTTATATTCAAATTGTTTTGGTCTAGATGAGGGGAATAAAATACTCATATTTTTTTTACAAAATTACAAAAAATTTTTTTAGAGAATTCGGTGAATCATAAGTATGTTATAAAATAATTATAATAACTTGACAAAAACGCATTGGAGAAATAATTATATTAAAAAAAGGAAGGGAAAAGTGGATAGAAGCTATTGGGAATAGCTTCTATCCACGATAAAAAATTATTTTTATGAAATATATATGATATATTACCTAAAAAATTTATATATTTGCAAAAAATAAAAATTATGGATAAAATATTCGAAGAAGAAATAGATGTTTTTGCCCTCACTAAAGAAGAAGCACGTAAGTATTACGACAATTTATATAATAAAATAAAAAATGAAGGCAAGGACATTGTCGATTATCAAGAGCAAAAAGCTATGTCTACAGGCATACTTTGTCCAGACTGCAATAGCAGCCATGTAATCAAAAATGGCTTGCAAAATGGAGTGCAGAATTACATGTGTAAAAATTGTAATAGACAATTCAGAGTAACCACTGGAACCTTTATGTATGGCATTCATCACAGAGATAAAATGCTCGAATATATTAAATGTATGTCTGCAGGAATGACATTGAGAGAATGTGCTAGAAATGTA
>JAHDSP010000289.1 GCA_018432645.1 Bacteroidales bacterium
ACTTAACTTTTAAAGCTCTTTCACACCAAAACTAAACCAAATAAATTTTTAAAAATTAAAAATATTTATTTTTCTTATAATATCATCATTTTTTTGTATTCATACTAGATTATTTTCTATTAATTTTTGCCACAAAATCTCCGCATGTTTCCTATTAGACTCAAAGGTCCATCCAGCAATGTGTGGAGTCAAAATAATTTTAGGATTATCTAAAACCTGTTTAAGAGTTTCATTAGGATTAGCTAATGCATACTCAATATTTTCGAAAGAATAATCCTCATATTCTAATACATCTAGGCAGGCTCCAAGCACTTTACCATTTGCTATAGCATTTAATAATGAATTAGTCTCTAGCACTTGCCCTCTACTAGTATTGATAAACCATATTGGTTTAGCTAAATTATCAAAAAAATCTTCATTTACCATATAAGTAGTTTCGCTAGTAAGTGGTACATGCATACTAACTACATCAGATCGACTAAGTAGCTCGTTGAGAGAAACTTCTTCTACTAAATCACTACTAAAACCATGTTTGTATTTATCATAAGCTATCACTTGCATATTAAAGCCTTGCAATCTCTCTGCTACAGCAGATCCTACATTCCCATATCCGATAATGCCAAAGGTTTTGCCATCCAGCTCATAACCTCTATTAGCCTCACGTTTCCAGAAACCATTATGTATTTCTAAGTGTGCTTTTAAAATATTATTCATTAATGATAAAAGCATACCTATTACATGTTCAGCTACAGCTATTCTATTTCCCTCAGGAGAATTTATACAAACAATGCCTTTCTGATTAGCATAGATAGTATCAATATTTTCTATGCCAGAACCAGCACGTGCTATGAAACGTAATTGTGGGAATAAATCAATATTTTTTTTGTCTAAAACAACTCTACTGCGCACTACAAGGCCAATTACATTAGTTCTAATATCATCATTCAATTTTTCAGGTAAATCATAATGATGAATTACTTGAAAACCTTTATTTATAAATTGATTAGGTAAATATTCATGGGTAGAATCTAAAAAGATAATATTATTGTATTTATTCATAGATTAAAAAATTTCTAATAAATAAAGATCGTATTACTTATAAATCTTAACAATTTTATCTATAATATTACTTGTGCTGTAGCCCTGCACTAGAGGGATGGTTTCTACAACTCCACCATAATTTTTCACAATGTCTGCTCCGACGATATCATCTGTTTTGTAATCACCACCTTTCACTAAAATATCTGGTTGTATCGCTTTAATGAGTTGATATGGAGTGTCCTCGTCAAAAAAGATTACAGCATCTACAAAAAATAATGCAGCTAGAGTTTCTGCTCGAGCTTGTTGATCTAAAATAGGTCTATTTTCACCTTTTAATCTTTTAACGGAATCATCAGTATTAAGCCCTATAATTAATTTATTTCCTAAATCTGAAGCTTTAGCCAAGTATTCTATATGACCTACGTGAATTAAATCAAAACAGCCATTAGTAAAAACAATTTTTTCATTATTTTTGCGCCATTTATAGGTTTCACTTTGTAAATCGTAAAGATTTAAAATTTTATTCTGTAATATTTGGAACTTGTTCATGATTTTTTTTCTGAGATAATATGATAAAACCTATCAAACCCAAGATTATTACTATAACAGTTTGAATAGTCCACGATATCCAACCTAAAGAATATCCTCCTACCTTATCTACACCATATAATAATAAAACTTGAGAAACAATAATCGGATAAACACCTATACCACCTTGGATAATTAACATACCGATAGTGCCAAGAGCTAAAACAGCAAATGCAGCACCCAATGGTAAATGATAAGTAGCATCAATAGTGAGAAAAGCAATATATGTCATAAGTAAATAACATACCCATATTAGGATAGAATATAAAATGAAGAGCCATTTTTTCTTTAAATTAATAATTGATTTACCACCATCAATAAATCTATGAATAGATGCAGAAATTTTTTGACCTAGTTTAGAAGTGGGTTTATGTCTACGCCATAATTTATAAGCAATGAATAACGCTATCAATGCTAATAATACTATTAATGCAAAATTCCAAGAAATAAAGGATGGAGTTTGATAATTATCAAGAAAAGCGATCATTTTAGCTGTGAGAGCTATAAAAGCTAACACAAAAATAATAACATAACAAAGCATATCAAATAAACGTTCAGAGATCATAGTCCCCAATACAGTATCTACAGGTATTTTTTCTTTTTTCCCTAGCACAGCACATCGAGTGATCTCACCTAAACGTGGTACAGCATAATTAACTAAATAGCCTACCATAACAGCCCAGAAAGTATTTTTCACATTAGGTTTAGTAGCTACAGACTCAATTAAAAGATTCCATCGTAAAGCACGAAATATATGAGAAAAAACACCTATAATCATAGCTACTAATAACCAAAGAGGATTAGCTTCTTTAAAATATTGCCATATTTCAGATCTCTCGGCAGGGGATAGCTTATTTACGAACCAAAATATTAGAAAAATACCAATAGCTAAGAAAATAAAAGTCTGAATGTAAGTCTTAACTTTAGGCTTCACTTCGTAATCATTTTGTTATTATTATCTACAAAAATAATTTTTGGGATTAAATTTTTGGCCTCTTGAGCATCTATCATCGCATAGCTAATAACAATGATGGGGTCGCCAACGAGAAATTTACGAGCAGCTGGACCATTCATACATACCTCTCCTGTTCCTCGTTTCCCTTTAATTACATAAGTATCTATACGCTCACCATTATTATAATTTAAAACTTGTACTTTTTCATGCTCTACAATATTAGCGGCATCCATTAAATCCTCATCAATTGTAATACTACCTTGATAATTAATATTTACTTCCGTTACAAAAGCTCTATGAATTTTACTTTTTAAAATTTCAATAAACATTTTTTTTGCAAAATTCGAAATTTTTTATGAGATTAAAAATTAATATTTATTATTTAATTTTTTAATTTAACTTCTTACGAATGTTATTCTTTCATTTTACTTTTCTTTTTTATTAGGTAATTGATAAATAAAAGAGCGGCA
>JAHDSP010000169.1 GCA_018432645.1 Bacteroidales bacterium
AAATATTAAAAGGTTTATGAGCATTTTTATATTTATATTGTTGATAATCTAGATTGTTTAAAGCATTACCATTCCATTTTGCATTATTTTTAACAGGGAATATCAATTTTATATATCTAATATTTTCTTCTACTCTTTCAACGTTTTTATCAGTTTTCACGCTATACCATACATTTTTTAGTATCCAAGGCAGTGTATCATTATATTTATACCAACGTTCTATGCGATAAGCTTGTCGTCCTTCATTGTCTATAAATGAAGATTCCATAAATTCTTTAATCCAAAAGTAATTAGTATCTGAGGTACTTGAGAAATCATCGAAATAAATAGAATCTACCTCATAAGTAAGATAATATCCTGGCTCAGCTACATAATATGAATAACCAATATCCAAATTTTCAGTTTCTTTTTGGCAACTAAAAAAGCAAAAAATAAGAAATAAAATAATCAAATACTTTTTCATCTAATTGTACCATTAAAAAAATCATTTTCTGATGGCTCTTTTATAATACCCTTTTTGTATTGGTCAATATTTTTAATAACGTCATTTTCTAATTTCATTGGATCTTTGTCTGGTTGATAAACTTTTCTCTCTATTAGAGAGCCATAATCATACATTTCAGTTAATATCACAACTCCATTTTCATCATACATTATCCAAAGGCTATCTCGCAGACCATCACGATATTTCCCTATTTCATAAACTTGTCCATTAGAATAGAAATATTTTGTAAGGCCTTGTATAGTATCATTTTTATAATTAGCTATTATCCTGTGACTTTTAGTAGGGTAAAATAGTCTATATTCTCCATTTTTTTTGCCATTTACATAATTAGCTATCTGCAGTGTATCTCCATTAGGGAAAAAATCATAGCTTACCCCACTTAATTCTCCATTTTTATAATTTTCTATAGCTATGATATGATCAAATCCATCATAATAAATCCATTTGCCTTCCTTTTTTTTATCATAATACATGCCCTCGGCATATTTTTTACCATTTTTATAATAATGAATAGCATAAGCTCTTTTGCCATTATCACTAAAACTAAGTTTAGTTTTAATAATATTATCTGGATAGAAATATGTAAATTCACCTATTGGATTGCCATGATTGAAATGACCTTTGTAAAAGAGTTTGCCCTCTTTATATTTCTCCCAATATCCATGCGGTAATCCATTATTATCTTTTTGATTAATAGTATCATTTTGAGAAAATAATGAGATAGTTAAAAAAATATAAGTTAAAATAAAAAGATTAAATTTCATAATTGTAAATTTTGGTAATATTGTTTGATTTCTATAGCAAAATCATACAGTGATA
>JAHDSP010000149.1 GCA_018432645.1 Bacteroidales bacterium
TAATGCTGATAAAAAGCTATTCAAGCTATTTACTTTTTCGAGACTAAAAATACCACAATATCGCATAATAAATGAATATATTAGAATAATATCAGACCACATAGAATGGCAGATTTCATTTATTCCCGAGATTAGCACACGTGAGTTTATTCAAGGCATATTTCGAGAACAAGAATTTGAATTAGGAAACAGAAATGCTCGAATAAACTGTAGAATACAAAATATCGAGATGCTATCACCACCAGAGTTTAAAGAATCTATGACCTTTCATACAATCTCTCCCATCTGCCTGACACTCAAAAGAGATAATGGATCTGATGAATACATCTCGCCCACTCATCCAATGGCTATGCCACTTATCAAACAAAATCTAATAGATAAATATAAAGCTATACAAGGTAAGGACTTTCCTAATTCTGATTTTGATTTCGATTTTAAAGTAATTAATGAACCTCGCTCTTCACTAATTACTATCAAAGCCGATACGCCACAAGAAAGCAAAGTACGTGGATATAGTTGTATTTTTCAACTGACAGCACCAATAGAACTTATGAAAATAGCATATGATGGAGGCGTAGGTAGCAAAAACAGCATGGGATTTGGGATGGTGGAGGTAAAGAATGAAAATAATAAAAAGGAAAACTAAAAGGAATTATGTTACAAGAAATAATCATTGAAAAAACAAGTAACTTTTGGATAGATAATGGAATTGTTGGCTTGTATAAAGTTCTGCGCTTATTACCTGAAGCCGAAGACTTCGATATTCGTTTAGAAAGTGATAAACTTGAAATTAAAGCTTTAGATGATTCTTTTGATGTTGCTGATTTTTTGAACAAAGCGAAAGATCATGTAGCTCAGCAATATTTAAAAAAAACAGAGAATTATGGTTGGATTTTAAAAAATGACGGAGAATTTGAAGTTTATCGTAAAACTGATTTTAAAATGCACTTAAAACCTTTTTTTACAGGAAAAACTCCTTATACCGAAGGAGCAATTTGTACGCCTGACGCGAATGAGAAAGATAATGTTAGACGAATGAATAATGATGAATATACTAAATTTTTATCTTTTCAAGAAAAAATATTTTCAAATAACCCTGAAAAAATAAAATTAGGAAAAAAAGGTTTTATTAATTCACCTCCAAAATTTGAAATAGGCTCAAATTTTACAGAAGAATTCCTTAAAAAAGGAGGGAAACTATGCTTATTTAGCGGAAAGCAATTTAAAAATGCAAATATAATTACAGGGATGAATTACCCTTTTTTGACCGGAAATAGTGGTGAACTAAATTTTGATTCCGCATTAAAAGTAAAACCTAAAATTTCTGCACTGTATGACTTTGTTTCGCTTTTTTCCTTTTACAATCTGAATTATTTAATGCAAAATGATTTAAAACACTATTTTATTTTGTATGATGATAATTTAAAAGAACTTGAAAGTTTTTATGATATTATTAATGCGGACATAAATAATCTTACAAAACTTGATTTTTGTAGTTTCGAAACTCAGATTATAGGAACTCAATATGAATCAGAAAGTTTGTTCAATTTCTTACTCTCTGTTTATGCCCAAGTAAATCAGCGCATAAACAGAGATAAAAGAAGAGGAATTTTGTTGAGTAAAAGTGTATTTACCTTATCAAATGACGGTAATATTTTTCGCGAAGTAAAAGAATATACTTCGTTGAACGCATTGTTCGAATTATTGGATTGTTATGAAAACTACAAGGATGATGAACGCAGTTACCGTGAACCATTTTTGAATTTTATTCGTTATTTTTCTCAACGAATGGATAGTGGAAAGTATGATACAACTTGGCGTAATCACTTATGCTCGGATATACTTTCGTTTCGTAGCATTCTTAAAACTGTTGAATGGTTTTTAGGTGAAGTAAAAATAAAAGAAGATAAAGGAAATATCTCATTCCTGGATAAAATCATTGAAATATATAATTTAAAAACCCAAAAAAATATGAAAGCAGAAATGGTAGATATTTGTAAGGCGGTTGGAAACCGTATCGGCGCCTATTGTCGTAAAAATGATGACAAAGGGATTCTTTATTCAATAAGAAATGCCAAAAGTAGGACTGAGTTTCTTAATGTATTAGCCGAAACTCAGTTTAGAACCGAAGTATCTTTTAGCGAAACTTTTTTTAAGGAGCTACCTGACAATTCTCAATGGGAAGAATATAAGGCATTGGTAAGTATTTTTGCCATGAATAGCTTCTTATTTAAGGAAGGTAAAACAACGGAAAATAATAAATAATATTAAAAAAAATTAATTATGGAAACAAATCAAATTGTTAATTGCGTAAATATCGCTTATATTTTTAAAACTTCCTTAGGAAGCATCAATGGCAGTTGGACGGAAGGCAATGTCAGTACTGTTAAGAAAATCACATTACCAAATGGGACGCAGCTACCATATGTTTCTGGACAAAGTATTAAGTATCAAATTCGTAAGGCATGGAAAGAAATGGGATTGGGAGATTTATTGTCTGAGGTAAAACAGGCTGAAAAAAAGGCCGGCGTTGACTTTACTTCCGGAGAGCCAAATAACTATTTAGACGATGATTTATTGGGTTATATGATTGCCTCCTCCGGAGAAAACAGACGCCGCACAGCAGTTGTACGTACTTCAGCAGCAATCGGATTATTCCCATTCCGAAATGATCGTGATTTGGGCACTAAATCAAAAGAACTAACAGGAGGAGATGTGTCAGCCGGCGGAAATATTTTTGAAACAGAGATTTATTACAACTATTTTAGAGTAAATATTTTGGTGGAGCTTGATCGGTTGGGCGTATTCCAGGATTTTGAACTGGCAAAAGCCGATAAAGGCAAAGTTCAATCATTATCACCTCAAGAAAAACGAGAAAGATTGATTTATTTTTTGAAAGCACTTTCTTATATTTGGGGAGGAGGCAAACAGTCACGGTTGCTGACTGACATGTCGCCAAAATTTTTGGCTATTACTTTTCAAAACGTCAAATCACCCATTTTCCTTGAAACATTGACCGTTTCACAAAATGAAGAGTTAAACACAAAAACCATAAATGAAGTACTTAATGGAAATTCTAGAATTATTAAAAAACAATTTTTAGGTTTCCAATCTGGGATTTTCAAAAATGATGATGAGATTTCACTTTTACCTGAGATAATGAATATACAATCGACATTTGAAAATACGGTAGAATATATAAAAAATGAACTGTTTTAACAATGAAGTTTATAAGAGTAATATGTTTCGGTAGCCTGAATTCATTTCGGCAACCTGACTTCCATACCTACCATAAGACACTCCCTCTTCCTCCCAAAACGACGGTAGCGGGAATGATTGGCAGTGCTTTGGGTATTTCTCCTGAAAAAGTCAATGACGAATGGATAAAAAATAATCGTTTTCAGATGGGAATTGTAGGTAAAAATAACGGCAAGGCAAATGATTTATGGCAAATAAGAAAATATACAGATAAATACATCAAAGATTATATTAAAGGGAAAAATCAATATCCCTTTTTTACTGCCGTAATTGTTAGAGAATTACTGTATTCTTCGGAATTTATTTTATATCTTCATTTCAAAGATGAAAATGATTATGAACTAGTCAGTAGTAAATTACAAAATCCTGAATGGGCACTTTCTTTAGGTAGGGAGGATGAATTAGTTTTGATAAAAGAAATTCGGCAAATGAATTTGGAAGAAAAGTCAAATATTAGTTTTTGCAATACCATTTTACCAATTGATTTTACAAAGACGCCTTATGAAATTGAGTTAAATATGCAAAATACTTCAGGTAATTTATTAGATGAAGCACCCAAATCAATAAAATTACCCATAACATTTTCATACAATGATGATGGAGCAAGAGAAGCCAATGAATATCAGCAATTTACATTTATCTACAATTTGCCTATCAAACCCAAGGATAGTAGAGGCTTTTATGATGAAGAACTAAATTATTCCTTCCAAATTTTTTAGTTCATGAAATACAGTGAAATTTTAGCGAAAAGCGAACCCCCAAAAACATTGATAGAGCATACGAACGATAGCTTATATTGGTTTTCCAAGGTTTTGAATTGGTATGAAATTTTGATAAATAAAATGTCAGAACATTATTCACTTGCCAAGTCCAATATAATTAAACGTCTTTTTATTACAGTGGCTTTCCATGACATAGGTAAAGCCACAGAGCGGTTTCAGGATAAAGTTAGGGGGCTTCCTTTGAATATGCTTGAATCTCACGCGTTGACTTCCGTCCCTTTTATTTACAAGGAAATAAAAGATAACCCTATAAAAGTTATTGACGGGAATCCATTCTTTCCGGAAATTCTCGCTGTAGCAAGCCATCACAGCAAATTGAAAAATGGACTGTTTCAAGATTATGAAAGAATGAGAATTACCTTTGCCGATAAAGATTATTTCCAAACATTCTATGAAAACATTAACCAGCAGGCAATAAAACTAAATATCCCCAATTGGCAATTTTTAAAATTTTATGATGAAGTAATTGAACAAAATCCTTATTGGATTTTCTATGATGAGGTAATGAATTATATAGGTTCTTATAAATATGAAAAGACAAATGTAATCAGGGATTTATTTTTACTTTTTAAATCAGTTTTGCATTATTGTGATTGGTTAGCTTCCTCCAATAATACAACCTATAATTATTCTGCTAATGAAAATAATGAATTTATTACAGCTAAAATGAAAATTAAAGTGCCCCAATTTGTTGGTTGGGAATCTTTTCAATTGCATGCCGCAAAATCATCTTCAAAAAACGTTTTTATTCAGATCCCCACAGGACAGGGAAAAACGGAAGCTTCCATTTTATGGGCAACACAAAATAATGTCAATCAGAAAATCTTATTTTTATTACCTACAATGGTAACAACGACCAAAATGTGGGAAAGAATGATTCACTTTTTCGGAGGTACAGAAAATGTTGGTCTTTCACATAGTACAGCAAAATATATATTAAGAGAAAAAGAAGAGGATATGGAGCCTGAGACACTGAGAAGTCAATATCTGTATAATCGTACATTTTTTAAACCTGTGACTGTAGCTACTCTCGACCAACTAATATATAGTTTTTTTAATTGGGGATATTGGGTGTTAACAGGATCGGCAAGTTTCAATGCAAAAATTATTATCGATGAAGTTCATACATATGACCCTTATACTTTTGGTCTACTATTAAAAGTAATTGAATGTATTAATCCTTACAACACACAATTTGCAGTGATGAGTGCATCTTTGCCGGAAATATTAAAGCAAGAATTAGAAAAAGTTTTGCCTAATTACGAATTGATAAAAGAACAAAAATTCGATGACAAACAACGCCATATAGTTGAAGTGAGTGACTGTTTTATCGAACAATGCGTAAGTGATATTGTTAGCGATTATTATTTAAACAAAAAAGTTTTGGTTGTTTGCAATACAATTGCCAAGGCTCGTGAAATTTTCGATCTTTTGGATGAAAAAATACCCTTGGAACACAAGATGCTTTATCATTCTCAATTTATATTACAAGACAAAAAGAACAAGGAAGATTTGCTAGAAAATTTGAAATCGAAAGATAATAGATTTGTTGCTGTTTGTACACAAATTGTAGAAGTTAGCCTGGATATTGATTTTGATGTTCTTTATACCGAGAATGCCCCAATTGATGCAATTATACAACGACTAGGAAGAGTTAACAGAAGAGGTGAAATTAATAAACGGTTTCCCGATATGCAATTTGCTAAAGTCATTATAACTCGCGAATCAGAAAAAAGCCGAAAATATGTATATAAAACTTTAGCTAATGTTCTGTCATTGACTTACTCGAATTTAAGTAATATTGCAAACAAACAAAAAGGGAATATTTCAGAAAAAGATTGGAAAAATCTTGTGGATATTATTTATACAAAAGAAAATTTGGGAGATGAATATTTCAATGAGCTAAATGAAGCAAAAAACTTAATTCCAACAATTTGGAAAGACTATTTAAAAAATATTTATACTTTAAATGTTGATGAAGCAAAATTGTATCAAATCAGTTCTCGCAAAAGCGATTATATAACAGTCGAAGCTGTTTTGTTAAAACATTATCAGCAGTATAATTTTGACGAATGCATTGCTAATAACAATTATGACTTATTACGAAAATACATTATAAAAGTTCCTTTGTATATTGCAAGAAAATATTCTAATAAAAAAATAAATGATTCTGACATTTATTTGTTAGATATGAAATATGATGAATTTTATGGATTGTCATTAGAACCCGACGATCAAAATATAATTTAAAAATATGAGAGTTATAGCAACATATTTCAATCTTTATCATGTTTGCAAACGAGAACTCTGGCTGTTAGCAAACGGTATCAGTATGGAGCATACCTCTGACCTAGTGTATGATGGCAAACTCATTCACGAAACAAGTTATCCGCAACGTTCCGAAAGATATGAAGAAGTGGAACTCGATGGTATAAAAATCGATTATTATGATGCTCGTAATAAAGTAATTCACGAAATTAAGCGGTCGGACAAGGTAGAGCCAGCTCATGAATGGCAAGTGAAATATTATATTTATGTACTAGAGCAAAATGGCATAGATGGTGTCACAGGCATACTGGAATACCCAGCGCTCAGACAAACTACTAAAGTAAATTTGACTGATACAGATAGGCAAAAAATTAAAGAAATAGTAGAAA
>JAHDSP010000407.1 GCA_018432645.1 Bacteroidales bacterium
AATTGTTTGCTCAGCAGGCACAGAGCCAGAGGATGAAGTAGATGATATGGCTATTGCTGTAATGAAAGAAGTGGGCATAGATATTAGCCAAAAAAGTCCAAAATCTGTTGAAAAATATATAAATGAATATTGGGATTATGTAATAACAGTATGCGATAATGCTAAAGAAAATTGTCCTGTTTTTTTAGGTGATGTGCATCATCGTATTCACATTGCATTCGAAGATCCAAGCAATATACAAGGGTCAGATGAATTTAGGTTGAGTGAATATCGAAGGATTAGAGACGAGATAAAAGAAAAATTTTTTCAATTATATAATGAGATAATTGATCAATAATTATGGACAAAAAACCAAATATATTAGATAGTTGTTTGGCGCTATGGATAGGGTTGTTATCAAGCTCTTTGTTTTCAGGGCTAAAGGGCACATCTCTTTCTATGTAGTTGATTAGTAGATTAATGAGACTAGGAGATTGGGGAGACGGGGAGATGGGGTGATAAGTGATAGGTGATGGGTGATAAGTGATAAGTGAGACAGGGAGAGTTGGTGACAAGGTGATTGGTAGAAGAGGTTAGGAGAAGTGTTGTTTTTTCACTTATTATCTTATAAACACTTTAATATATCACTCATTTCTCAACGCTCATTATTCCTAAACTTTTAAACACCTAAAAATTAATTTATAATTTTTTATTTGTGCTTATTTGTGTGCATTTGTGAGTTAATTATAATAATTGGACGGTTAAATAATTAACCTAAATAATTTACCCATAATACATGTTAAATAACCTAAAAATTTTTTTTGATTAATATGAATAAAATCATTATCTTTGTATAAAATAATAATTTATATGCTTAAACAAAGTCAGCAACTTAGACTATTACAAAAACTTTCTCCTCAACAGATTCAATTGATGAAATTGATACAACTGCCCATTTCTGAGCTGGAGCAAAGAATTAAAGAAGAGATAGAAAATAACCCTGCATTAGAATCTATGGATGATCCAGATGTAGATAATACTGAACAAGATAATGTAATTAACGATTTTGATGAAAAAGATGTAATTGAGGATTTTAATACTAATAATCAAGAAAATGAAATTGTAGAAAACAATTATGATGACAGCGTAGATGAATATCTCAATGAGGATGATGATATACCTGATTATAAATTATATGTAAATAATAGATCAGATGATGATACATCAAATTTTCAATATTATTCAAATAATAGTCTAATAGATAGCTTAATAGAGCAATTAGATTATAAAAATTTAAACGAAAAAGAACGAATAATAGGAGAATACATTATAGGTAATATAGATGATAATGGTTATCTACAGAGAAGTGTAGATGCTATAGTAAATGATTTATTATATATTAGAGCAATACAAACTGATCAAAAAGAAGTAGAGAAACTGCTAAATATTATCCAGCAGTTTGACCCACCTGGTATAGCTGCTAGAAATTTGCAAGAGTGCTTATTACTACAATTGAAAGCTATACCACAAAAAACTCCAGAAGTATTATTAGCTATAGAAATATTAGAAAATCACTATGAAGAGTTTACAAAAAAACATTATGATCAAATAATGAAAAAAGCTAATATTAGTGAAGAACAATTAAAATCAGCTATTTCTGAAATTCTAAAACTCAATCCTAAACCTGGAAACTCTCAAGCTCAAGTAGGTAGCCAAGCTATAAGTATTATTCCTGATTTTATTATTACTATAAATGATGGCGAATTAGAGTTAACATTAAATAATGACAATATCCCCTATTTGCGGACTAGTAAAAAATATGAAAAATTATATGAAAGTTTATCAAAACAGTCT
>JAHDSP010000516.1 GCA_018432645.1 Bacteroidales bacterium
CAATTGACAGCTTGGCTACCAACTATTTGACTTGTAGGAGTTACTAATGGTACACAGCCTGCATCTATTCTTACTTTTGGCACTGCTTTTAACACTCGAGGCAATAAATGTTCTAATTTTAATTGCTGCAATTGTGAAGTCATATTAGTATACATGCCACCAGGAATTTGAGCATTTCTCACTGCTTCATTAGGAGCTGGGAAATTAAAATATGCTTCTATTTGCTGACAAGCTATTAAAGCATCATCAAATTTATTTTTGTAAGTAAGGTTGATAGCATTATCAAATAATTTTTCTACATCAGCAGGTAAATTGGGATTTTGTAGATCAAACATTTTAGGATAATTATTAGGATATTGATCATAAGCCTTCAACTCTTTGCGAATATCCATCAATATTTCTTGCAGTTTAGAAATCACAGAAATATTAACTTCTACATCGATATTTAGCTTTTTGCAAAAATGATAAATTATTTCGAAAGATGCTGCTGCTGGCCCACCAGCGAAAGGGAATAAATTAGTATCAATGATATCTGCACCAGCAATAATAGCAGATAGTGTAGAAGCTAAGCCATATCCAGGAGTACTATGAGAATGAAAATCTACTGGTATAGATAGCTCTTTTTTGAAAGCAGAAATAATATCATAAGCAGCTTTAGGAGTTACTAACCCAGCCATATCTTTTAGAGTAACCATATTAGCACCCATTGATTCGAAAGTTTTCGCTTTCTTAACAAAATATTCTGTAGTGAAGATTTTAGCTTGCTTTCTATGTAATATTTTATCAAAGAAATTTTTAGGTTCTAAAACTGGATCTACTGTATAACAAATAGCACCATCTGCTGTAGCACCATATTTTTTGCAATATTCTACTGATGATTTACAATTATCTAGATCATTTAATGCATCGAAAATCCTTAAAATATCTACACCATCAGCAATAGCATTTTTGATAAAGCCTTCTATCACCCATTCAGGATATGGATTATAACCAAACAAATTTCTACCTCTAGATAGAGCTGTTAATTTGCTACCTTCACCAATGCCTTCTTTTATTTTTTTTAATCTATTCCACGGATCCTCATTTAAAAATCTCATAATACTGTCTGGAACTGCTCCGCCCCATACTTCCATTGCATAGAAATGTGCTTCTTTAAAAAATGGTAAGGTCCTATCTACTTGTTCTTGACTCATTCTAGTAGCAAATAAACTTTGCTGACCATCTCGCAAAGTTAAATCTCTTATTTTAATAGTTTTAACACTCATATAACCTAAATTTTATTGAGGTGCAAAAATAATAAAATTTTTTATCTTAACTTTGCAATATATGGAAAATTTTATAACTCTTAAACAGCTGTCTAACCAGATTACTACTATTATTAATCAAAATTTTACTAGTAGCTATTGGGTACTAATGGATATACAAAAAATAAATCTGTATCGTACAGGACATGCATATCCAGAGCTTGTAGAAAAAGATGAAAGAACAAATAAAATAGTCGCTCAAATGCGTGGCATCATTTGGTCTAATGATTTTTTGGCTATTCAAAGAAAATTTATGCAAGTCCTGGGCACAGAAATGAAAGATGGCATTAGAGTATTAGCTAAATGCTTAGTTACTTATCATCCTGTATATGGTCTTAGCCTTAGAATATTAGACATAGACACTACATACTCTCAAGGTATTCTAGAACAAGAAAGATTACTTACTATTAAAAAATTAAAAGAAGAAGGTATCTATGATGCAAACAAAAAAATCCCTTTTCCTCTTGTGCCACAAAGAATAGCAATTATTTCTATTGAAACAAGTAAAGGTTTTAATGATTTCATTGGTGTATTAGCAAATAATGATTACTCATATAAATATAAATACAATCTTTTTCCTGCAATTTTACAAGGCGAGAAAGCTATTGAAAGCATTCTAGAGCAATTAAGAATTATCAGTATTAAAAAAGATTTTTATGATGTAGTAGTGATAGTAAGAGGTGGAGGAGGAGAGATAGGCTTGACGGCGTATAATGATTATTCTTTGGCTAAAGCTATTGTTACTTTTCCATTACCAGTATTAACAGGAATCGGCCATTCTACTAATCAAACAGTTAGTGATATGGTGGCACATTATTCTGCTATTACCCCTACAGATCTAGGATATTATATTATAGATAAAACTGCAGAATTCGAAAATAATTTATTAAATATTGCAGATAAATTGACAAATATTATCAGCCAACAACAAAAAAATTATGAAAATAGAATTAAAAATCTACAATTTTCAATTCTTCGCAATACATCTGCTCAACTTTATTCATACCAATCAAATTTAGATAAAACTATAAACTCATTTTCTAATATTATCAATTCAAATATTAATAAATCTTCATTTAATTTAGTCAAAATCGTACATAATTTGCAAAATATATTAAAATCTAAATTAGAACAATCCTACAACATGCTACAAAAAAGTTATTTTAACATTTCTAATAATTCAAAAATCTATATTAATTCTATAAATGCAAAACTTAATAATAATACATTAATTATAAAACATAAAACTCCATTTATAATTAAAAATGAGCAAGCACAAATCGAACAAATAAAAAATTTTATTATCTTTAACATAAAACAATTTATGAATGAATCTAGGACAAATATTAAAGAAACCCAAAAAATCCTAGAATTGTCTGATCCAAAACATATACTGAAAATGGGTTATTTAATTATGAAAAAAGATAATAAAATTATAACAGAAAATAATGTAAATGTGAGTGATGAAGTAATTATAGAAGGTTATAAAAAATACTTCCAAGCAGAAATTAAAAAAGTTGAAAAAAATAGAAATTATGAATAATGAAGAATTAAATTTACCCACGAGCTACGAACAAGCTTTTAATGAGCTACAAAAGATAGTATCAGAAATAGAACAAGGTGATATAACAATTGATTTGCTATTACCCAAAGTGCAAAGAGCAGCGGAATTGATTAAATATTGCAGGGATAAATTAAGAAATACAGAAGAAAAAGTAAGCAAGATCATAAAACAGTTAGAAGATGGGAGTGATGAGGAGGCAGAATAAATGAGATAAAGGTCATAACTATTAATTAAAATCAGTGTTAATAATGTGTGAAGAAGGGGGAGGGGGGGATAGGAATATAAATAATATTTTTGTTTAACTTTACATGATATTTAATATTTTAACTTCATCAATCTAAAATACCGCTCCCAAGCCCATCTATCGTGGGATGACAAATTTAATAGACGTCCAATATCTGATTCCACATTATCTTTCAAGTACTTATTCATTACTACAAACCACATAAGGTAGTTCTGCAGGTACTTTGTAGCTACTCCTCTGAATCTCATCATCCAAACTAAAAAATTAGTTATCTTTTTCTCTACTATATTTACGCTATAAACTTCTAATCCTTTTGTTTTACGTCTAACTAATATCTTTTCAGTTTGGGATTTAACTAATACCTTTTTGCTTGGTGATTCTTTCACTGCTTGCTGGAACTCTTCATTTGGTTTAAAACATATCAAATTTTTCTCTGATACTCTTCGCTTTAGCTCTTCTTTTATCTGATTGTTCTGGACTCTATTCTCTCCAGTGTGCTTGAGAAGCAAATTACCCTCTCTATCTGTCATTACTAATACAGCTACATTGGGATGAACAGTTTTCATAGCTTGCTCTTTCTCTTCTAAGGTTTTAAATTTGCGTCCTTTCTCAGAATATTGCATCAATAATTCATCAGTTTCTGTTATTCCAGAGAAACTAATTCCTCCCTCTAATCCTTGGATAGCAGAAAGAATCTTATGTCTCCATCTGAAAGAAGTTGGCAGACTTATGCCAACTTCTTTAGCACAAACTCTGAGGCTTTTACCCTCAAGCATGCATTTTATATAATCCATTAAAAGATAGTATTTATGAGAATAATATACAAGTGATTTGGCAGTTTCTCTAAATCTATAGCCACATTTTTTGCATTTATAGACTTGCCTGCCATCACTCTTACCAGCTTTAGTTACATATTCGCAATCACATCTGGGACAAATGGGAGCAGTTGATAGAATCTTAATTCTCTGATAGTCTAGAGCTGTCAATCTGTTCTCATTGAGGAATTCGTGGAGATTATCTAAG